>CAYIOH010000191.1:0-7467 GCA_964364975.1 uncultured Bifidobacteriaceae bacterium | reverse complement strand
TGCGGGGGCTGGATTTGAACCAGCGACCTCAAGGTTATGAGCCTTGCGAGCTACCAGGCTGCTCCACCCCGCGATCCAGAGGACCATCATCTTGCCGGAGTTTTGCCTGGGCGCAAGAGCTATTATCCACCCATTTCACGCGAGTTTGGCCGCGCGCCGCCGGGAGAATCACTGAGGCATCGGAAAGAAATCCGCCTTCAACCCCAACAATCCGTTGATAAAAAACTGCACCGCCACCGCCGCCAGCAACAAACCCATGACGCGCGTCGTGATTTTGACCGCAATGGGGCTGAACCATCGCGCACCGCGCGCTGAAACGCGAAAGATCACATAACTGACGAACGCAACGACCACGATGCTGATGTAGAGCGCAACATGCTGCGCCACGCCGGTCGCCTTCGTTTGCAACACAATGGCCGTGGAGATCGCGCCAGGTCCGGCCAGCATGGGAATGGCCAGCGGCGTGATGGCGATGTCCGCCTTCTCCGCGCCGGCGCTGGTTTCCTCGGTGGTTTCCTGCACGCGCGAGCGTTGCGCGCGCAACATGTCCAACGCCACGATCAACAACACAATGCTCGCGGCAATTTGAAACGCCGGTTTGGTGATGCCGAGAAACCGGAAAATAATTTCGCCTGCGATCGCGAACACCAGCAGCACGCCGGCCATGACGAGACACGCCAACCGAGCCATCTTGATCCGCTGCTCGGGCGTGTCTTGGGGCGTCATTGCCAGAAATGCTGGCACCGTGGCCACCGGGTCAACGATCACAAACAGCGACCCGAACGCGAACAGCGCATATTCTAGCAAGTCCCGTTGATTCATACCGAGCAGGGCGACATGATCGCCTCAGACATGCCGTGAATGATCTTCTTGTCTGCCGGGCAGATCGTCGCCAGCACGCCGCCCAATGTCGGACGCGCCGCGTCGCCATCACCGGCCACAAAATAATACGGGCACAACCTCGCGCGGCCCTTCATCGGCACCATTTCATTGCGATTGAAATCGAACCAGCTCGCTTCGACAAGTCCCGGTTTGTGGAATCTTTGCAACACGCGGGGCGATTCGTGGAAGTTTTGAATGGCGTCGTCAACCGCCGCCGCCCAATCCGCGTGCGACAAATCGCTGCCCAGAAAAACCCCGCGAGCGCCCCATGCGTGGGCCGAAAAGCCGGACACCTTCAAAATCAACTCGCGCTCCTTCTGGGAAAAACTTTTGAGCTGATGCCAGTCGGTCAGGTTCAATTCCGGGATGACGGCCAGCGGCGGCAACGGCGCGGGGTCAACGACCCAGGTGTAAGGCACCAGTTTCCTGAGCCGGTTGAGAAACCCCTCGCCCAACTCCTGACGCCAGAAGCCGTGTAGGTTGCGATTCCAAAGCAGCGCGAACAGCAGCTTCTCCTCAAACACCGGCTTGGGCGGCGGCGTGAGCCGGATGCGTTTGGCCGCGGCCAGTTTAAAAATGTTTTTTGCGTTCGGCACATTGGCCAGGTCGAACAACTCGAAGAAGCGATACACCGCGTCGCCGTCGGAAAATTCGGTGAATTGCGAATCGTGAACTGTGAATCGTGAACCGAACTGTTCGCAGAGCCAGTGCATTTCTGGCCGGTAGGTCGCCGCCTCCTCCGACACGACGATATGCACTTGCTTCGCGTCGCCGAAGATGCTGGCGAACCCGCGCAACATTCCATCCGCGCCTCCAATTACGCCGGACGAGGATAGAGGATGGAGGATGGAGGATGGATTTGCCGGCTCTCGACTCTCGACTCTCGACCCTCGACTTGACAGCGCTGCATAGGTCTGGTTAAGCCATGCCGTCAACCCGATGCCGCCGGGTACGGAATCGAGTTCCGTCACACTGAGGCCGTGTTCCGTGATGAGCAGGTCGGGGCGGATGACGCGCGGCAGTTCGTTCTTGAAGACGGCAGAACGCTGAAGCTCGATGAGTTCCGCGGGTTTACCGAGGTCGAGCCACTGCGCGACCCACGCGGGCATTTTGCCCTCGGCGCTTTTGCGATAGAGCAGATTGACCGCGCGATAAAATTGCAGCAGCACACGGCCAAGCGATTCGATTTCCTTTGCCAGTTCCGCGCCCAGCGGGAACGGGGCAGGGGAGATGCGCCACTCGTGTCCGGCGAACAGGCCGCCGGGCGGGAGCGCATCGCGAATGGCCAACGCTGCTTGTTGAGCCGACATGGCGGGAATCTGTCTGACAAACCGGTGGCTGACAAGCGCGCGGGTTAGCGGTTCAAAAGAGTTGGGTGAAAGGCGGGGCTTGACGGGGACGGGGGCGCGGGTGTAGAAGCCTTTTACGAATCGCGGCTACTTGGGCGAAGGTCAAGTCTCGGGGTCTCCGCTCGACTCTTTTTTTTCTTGGCTTTCGGCTTAAACACGCGACCGGCAGTCGCATGGGCAGCATTTGCAATGGTACATCATTGGGACCCGGAGGCCATAGAATGAAAGAAAACAAACCTGACGTCGCTGTGCCGGACAAGATAGAGGAATGCGCCAAGCGTGAAATCCCCATGCTTAGAGAAGAACTCCATAACCTCAAGAAGTGCCAGATCGCGTTCTTGACGACTGCCTTTACGGCGACAGGGCTGTTGTTGGGGTTCACATCGAAGCTTGAGAATCCACTGCACGTATGCCTTGGAATGCTCGCTCCATTGGTAATCGTGCTTCCGGCATCGTGCTTTTTCTTTGACAAAGCCCGGACGATAACGCGCATCGTCGGCTACTTCAGAGTCCTGGAAGATATTTTGAATGATTCCAACTTTCCGGGATGGGAGACCGCCTTGTCCGAATTCCGGGAGAAAGATGATGCCATCGATCCAAGTTTGCGGGAAATAATCACAATGCAAAAACCGCACTTTCAATACTGGTCTATGGCGTTTTACACTTTTGTTTTCCTCACCATTTTCCCGGGCGCTCTTTCCGTTGTGTTTGCAGTTTCAGCCGAATGGCCGTCGATCCTCCATTGGATCGCCTGCTACGCGGTGCTTTGCGTCGCTTCCGTTCTTGCAGTGTTATGCATAATCCGCAATGGCCGCCTGATCTCTGCGCTACTGCGAGGAGAGAATTCATATCACGCGAATTACAAAAAGTGGTGCGAAATCTTAGGACGGCAAACTCGCGAATCTCGAAAGGAAAAACACAAGGAACCAAACAACCCAGCGAATCGGAGCCAGCCGATTCACTCAAAGACATCGCACATTACAACCCAAACCTAAAAACATGAAAACGCATCTCCCCAACATCTACGCTCTGGTTCTCGCTCTCGCCATCTTGGTTCCAGTTGCCACAGATGCGGCGAGCAAAGTGTCGTTTGACAACAGGTCCGGCAAGCCAGCGCTCGTGAAGCTTGTCGGCCCAACTTCGACATCACTCTCAGTTGGAAACAACAAGAAAGCGACGGTGGCTGTCGCTCCGGGGCATTACTTCATCAAGATTCGTTACGGCACACCGGGAACATACTCTTACTCGAAAGGTGACGAGTTTGATGTCACCGAAACTGCCACTATGGCCTCTGACATCACGATCACTCTCCACAAAGTCGTGGATGGCAATTACCATACGGATGCGATATCTGAAGCAGAATTCGCTTCCCCGAACGCGCCAGATGGTAAACAGGGCGGCAAGAATAATTCCGGCCTCAGTCAAACCGCGCGTCTGTCACCCGTGGGGCCGGTTTCAAATGACAATTTAGTTCAAATCATAGGCAGACTTCGAGTGCGCACAAACTCGCTGGTAAATGTAGGTCTGGAATTCCGTCCTCTCACCGAGGCTAACGTGAGGAAATCCTCTGAAGCCGGAAGAGGATTGGACCAGTTGATCAAGGACATCGATCTTAAAAATGTGCCGCTGCTGCGAAAAACGGTGGCGGACTTTGCAGCGGCGTATCCGGATGAACCGCGAATTATCTTCGAAATCCTGGGTGAACCTGATCCCGACCTTATGAAGGATATTGCCGGAAACAGTGATTCACGAACTGAGGGCACGGTTGAAGTCATGGACGCTCCTGGATCTGGGCGTCGAAGTTCCTGCTCTGTCACTTGGTACAAACACGCGTGGCTCGAATTTGGCGTTGCTGGTGACGCAGTGCGAGGTTTGCGGGTTAACCTTGGCGAGCTGCGCGAAGAAGACAAAAAGGAGAAACCGCTGGCCCCAAAGGCAACGCCACCGATCGAAAAGCTCCGTTAGCATGAAGGACCGGGTTGCGTACCGATGGCACGATCTCACGGACGGATTCGGCATCCGCTGGCCCACGCGAGCATAAAAGGTGTTGAGTCGCTGATCTGGAACATTGACTACTTATGAATCCTCCCTCCCCCCTCCGCCTCGGCCTCTTTGGCATCGGCCTCGACACGTATTGGCCGCAGTTCAAGGGTTTGAAAAACCGGCTGCGCAACACGCTGTTGTCTCGATTGCTCCTCGTTCACTTCCTCGCAACGATCTCATTGGGGGTAGCAACCTCTGCGTTCGGTGGCGGCGCCTTGCCGAAAGCCGATATGGAATTTCTGCGCGATATGACGCGGGACGTCATCGAAGCCTCGCGCGTCAAGCCTGGCTCAAATGGCGGCGGAAAGTGGCCGATCACCAACTCCTGCGGCTTCACGCTCATCACTCCCGGCAAAGACACTTATGCGTCCTACTGGATCCGCGACTTCGCCATGTCGGTGGATTCCGGGTTCATCACTCCCGACGAATTGCGGGATCATTTATTGCTGACTTGCAAAGCGCAGGGCGGACCGACAGACCGCAAGCTCGCCAATGGCCTGCACGTGCCGCCTTGGGCGATCCCTGACCACATCAATTATGATGGACGGCCCGCCTTCTACCCCGGTACTTACTCCTCGGGCGAAGATCAGGGCACAGGAGCGTGCGGCCGCGTTCCACCCATTGACGACCATTACGAGTTCGTCCACATCGCCCATGCCTATTGGAAAGCCACGCACGACGTCAAGGTCTTCAGGATGGCGGTCAACGGCGTCAGCGTATTCGAGCGCTTGGAGAAAGCGTTCGCCAGTCCCACCACCGATCCCAATACCGGGCTCGCGGTGACGACCGAAGCGGATCGCGCGGTCGGATTCGGTTTTTGCGATGGTGAGACGCACACAGGCAAATTGTTGTTCGCCTCGTTGCTACGCTACCGCGCGGCGGGCGAATTGGCCGAGTTGGCGCGCGCCGTCGGCAAGAGCGAACTTGCGTACGCCTACCGACAAATCCAGAAGACAATCCGGGCGAACATCGTTCCCACCTTCGCCGACCCGAAAGCCATCGGCGGTTGGCTACGCGCCTCCACTGAAATCAGTCGGCAGGCCGACGTTTGGGGAACGCTCTTCGCGCTGCATCTTGGAGTCCTCGGAGGTGCCGAAGCGGACGCCGCGCGCAAAACCATCGCGGATGCGGTGCGCCGTGGCACGATCACACTGGAGGGCGGCGTGCGTCAGGTCCCGACCGACATGGACTTCAGCCAGACCACGGCCTGGGAACGCTCCATGTGCACGGTGAACACCTACCAGAACGGCGGGTATTGGCACACGGCGTCGGGCTGGCTCATCAAGGCGCTATGGAAAAGCGACCGGAAGCTGGCGCTGCAAATCTTCGGGGAGATGATTGCCCACCTGCGCAGCCAGGACTTCCGCAAAGGGCCGGGCCACGGTGCGCCGTGGGAGGTTTACGGATCGAACGGGCAGGCACGACAAAACCCCGTTTACATGGCGTCGGTGGCTTTGCCCTACGGCATTTTGAAACGGCTGTAACTGCAATTGGCGTGTCGGAGAGATTCTTGCCCGTGCTTTCGGCGTTGCTCCGGTGAAGCGGCGCTGCTTTACTTCGCCGACATGATGGCTGAGCCGATAACCAATTCCGCGACGACCTATCCCGCAAGCCATTCACCCAATCAACGGGTGTCAGCCACGCTCGCGTTGCTTTGCATCCTTGCACCTGCGGTGCTTCAAGCTGCGGACCCCGGGCGTGAGTTGATCCGCGATCCGCACTTCCAAAACGGCTTCCTGCTGCTCGAACCAAAGGTGGGCAAACGTGTCGTTTACGGCGAAGTCACTTCAGTCACCGTGTCCGCCAAACCAGTTTGGGATCTCGCGCAGTGGTCGAGCAATCTTCGGTTGGACGCTGCGCACACGAAGCGTTCGCCGGACGGCGTCTTGTGTTTTACGAATCTTGCCAAGCGCGTTTGCGTGGGCGCGCCTGGCAGTGCCGAGGCCGATCTTTCCCTCGGCGTGAATGCGAGCGTCGAGTACGGCAGCCGCGCGCGAAAATCGCAGGAAGAGCCGTGGGTTCACCTGTTGGTGCAGCAGGACATTGAGAATCCACCATCGCTGGCGGAGCTCGCGTCCTGCCGCTTTCACGTCGAGGCGCGCCTGAAGCACTCGAAGCTTCACCGCACGGACGACTACACGCCGTCACGGCACGCGGCGCAGTTCCAGGTTTTTCTCACCGTCGCTAACCGCAACCCCAAGTCGCCCGGCTACGGCCAATATTTCTGGTTCGGCATTCCCGTTTACGACGACCGCAGCCGGATTGCACCATCATATCAGGCGAAGGACTTCGGCGATACCAAGATGTTCATCTACACACTGGCTTCCGATGTGTTCGCGCAGGCAAGCACGCACGACGGCCAGTGGGTCACATTCGCCAATGACCTCCTGCCGCTCATGCGCGAAGGATTAAACGCCGGCTGGAAAGGTGGGTTCATGTCCGGCTCGCGCGAACCCGCGGACTATCGCTTGACGGGGATTTTCATTGGCTGGGAAGTGCCGGGCATTTTTGATGTTGAAGTGCAACTGCGCAACCTGAGCTTGGTGGCGCTCGCGAACAAATCCACTCAAACGCTGAAGTGATGGCGATCCGTTGCCGCCGGCTGGTCAATCCTGAAACAACAACATGCGAATTATAGTTGCGACGCCAGATTTGCCTCCTGATTTCCAACTTCGTGTCCGTGACATCGCTCAAACCAGCGGCTCTGCAAAACCGCTATCGTAGTGCGCTCAAAAGGAGGCGGCACTGAGCTATAAACATTGGGATAACAAAGTCTCCGGGTTTTTTAATGGAAGTTCAGCCAAGGCTCTGAAAAAACACTTGCAATTGGCCGGGAAACCGTCACTCTACGCACGTCTGATAGATAGCTTGTCGCTTCCACGGCATGGTAAATCTTCAAGTGAACTTGGTTCAGTGATGATTTGAAACCCGGCAGTCGGGAACAGTCTGGAGAAAGCACGGTAGTCTAGGACAGTAGAACATCACATGAGCACGAAACTGTTTGTTGGAAATCTTTCCTTCAACACCACCGAAAACGACCTGCAAGACGCGTTTGCCGCCCACGGCACCGTCGTTGAGGCCACCCTGATGATGGACCGCATGAGCGGCCGCTCCCGCGGTTTCGCCTTCGTCACCATGGGGTCACCCGAGGAAGCACAGAAGGCCATTGAGGCCATGAACGGCAGCCAGATGG
>CAYIOH010000190.1:0-7494 GCA_964364975.1 uncultured Bifidobacteriaceae bacterium | reverse complement strand
GTGAGCGCCTTGCCCAGGCAGATGATGTCCGGCACCACGCCGCTGTGCTCACAGGCAAACCATTTTCCGGTGCGGCCAAAGCCGGTGTAAATTTCGTCCAGAATCAGCAGCAATTTGTGTTCGTCGCAAAGCCGGCGAAGCAGCGGTAAAAACTCCGGTTGCGGAACGTTGATGCCTCCGCGCGCCTGAATCGGCTCGACCAGAATGGCGCCGACCCAGCCGCGTTCAATCAGTCGCCGGGTCAACTGTTCGACGACGGCGAGGTCGGCGGGTTTGGCGGGGAATTGGACGAAGTTGGCAAACTCACGGAGTTGCAGGCGGAACGGCGAGCGGAAAAAATCCCGATGCGTGACGTTGAGCGCACCGTAACCGAGTCCGTGATACCCGCCTGAAAATGCGATCACGCCGTATTTGCCCGCAGTCAGCATGGCGGTCTTCAGGGCGGCTTCAACAGCCTCGAAACCGGAATTACCGAACACGACCTTGCCGGTGCTTTCGCCGTTGCTCCATCGCTCAAACGTGATTCGGCTTAACTCGCGCGCGAGTTGAGCCTTGAGCGCGTGGGGATGAACATCGCCCATCGCGTGAAGCAGCTTGCCCATTTGCTCCTGCCCGGCGCGAGCGACGTGCGGATTCGCATGGCCGCACGCCGCCACACCAAACGCCGCCGTCAGGTCGAGATACTTTTTGCCCTCCGCATCCCAAACGTGAACGCCCTTCGCACGCTCCCAGACGATGGGCCACGAACCATCCGCTTCCATGAACGTGACATTGCGCGATTCGTAGGCGCGCAGCAGGTCGAGTGTTTGGCGGGAAGTCATTTTATCAAAACCACAGATGGACACAGATGGACGCAGATAATACGAAGCTACGGCTCTGCGAGCCGCAGCCATTTGAAGCGGCAGAGCTACTCACGAACATTCTTACGTCAAGACCTGCGATCTGCCGTAGGTCGCAGCCCCGCACTTTGCATCCGTGTCCATCTGTGTCCATCTGTGGTTTCACGTTTTCAAACCCCTCTTCGCTCCGGCGGCCAGATGATTTTGTGCAATTGCGCCTGAAAACGCACCGGCAGCGCGTCGGCGATAATGCGTTCGGCCAAATCGCGCCGCGAAATTGGCGTCTGGCCGGCGGGGACTTTCTTCAACGATCTGTCCTGTTGCTCCGGTGCGAGCGGATGCACCCACGACAGGAGCAGCGGGCAAACCGTGTCCAGTTTGTGCGTGGCGATTTGCTGCTTCGCCCATTCGTAGTCCTCAACCGTGCCAATGACGAACTTGATTTCATCGGTGGCTTTCAGGTGCGCGAGATTTTCCCAGCGATTGCGCGCGACCTCGCCGCTGCTGGGGCATTTCAAATCCATGATGCGGCGCACGCGCGGGTCAACTTGTGAAATATCCAGCGCGCCACTGGTTTCGACGAGCACCGTGAAGCCGTCGTCGCAAAGCTGTTTCATCAGCGGCAGCGAGTTCGGTTGGAGCAGCGGTTCTCCGCCGGTGAGTTCGACCAAGGGCAATTTGTAGGAGACGACGTGAGGAGGCTCATTCTTTTCTCTCTTTTTAAGTTTGAGACTCCTCACGTCGTCTCCTACCTGTCTTTGGAATGGCTTCGCCAGTTGCGTAACTTCTCGGCAAATTTCCTCCAGCGTGCGCTTCCGCCCCTCCGTGAACGCATACGCCGTGTCGCAGTATGAGCAGCGCAGATTACATGCGGTCAGCCGCACGAAGACGCACGGCAGCCCGGCAAAAGTGCTTTCGCCCTGTAGGCTCAGATAGATTTCGTTGACGACCAGCGTGTCGGACATCGCCATCAATTTCGTTGAACCGTTGAAGTGTTACAACGTTGAAACGTGCGGCCACGTTTTAACGATTTAACGTTTCACGTTTCAACGCCTCGCGCTATGTTCGTCGCATGGAAATCTACGACCATCCGACTTTCCGCATGGCCTGCCAGCAATTTGACCTCGTGGCCGACCATCTTCAGATTCCGCACGGCGAGCGCGACCGGCTCAAATACCCCAAACGCTCCATGACCGTCGCGCTGCCGATTCATCGCGACGACGGCTCAACCGAAGTGTTTACCGGCTACCGCGTGCAACATTTCCTCACGCTCGGTCCGACCAAAGGTGGCCTGCGCTATCACCCCGACGTGCGGTTGGGCGAAGTGGCTGCACTCGCCATGTGGATGAGTTGGAAATGCGCGCTCACCGGCCTGCCCTACGGCGGCGCGAAAGGCGGCATCGCCTGCGACCCGGGCAAATTGTCCACAACCGAACTCGAACGGATCACACGGCGATACACGCAGGAAATGATTCCGTTCATCGGCCCGCAGGTGGACGTAATGGCCCCTGACCTCGGCACGAACGAACAGGTCATGGCCTGGATGATGGACACCTATTCCGTCCACATGGGTTACACCGTTCCGAGCATCGTTACCGGCAAACCGGTTGGCCTCGGTGGTTCGCTCGGACGACGCGAGGCCACCGGACGCGGCGTCGCCTATCTCGTCAACCGCGCCACCGACACCATCGGCCTCGACATGAGCAAAGCCACCGCCGTCGTGCAGGGTTACGGCAACGTCGGGAGCGTCGCCGCGTTGAGCCTCGCGCGTTACGGCGCAAAAATCATCGCGGTGAGCGGTGCCAAGGGTGGAATTCTCAATCGAAACGGACTCGACCTCTTTGCCCTGGATAAACACGTTGCCGAAAAGAAAACCGTCGCCGGCTTTCCCGAAGCCGAGCCGATTACTAACGAACAATTGCTCCTTCTCCCGTGCGACATCCTTGTGCCCGCCGCGCTGGAACGGCAAATCACCGAGGCCAAAGCCGCCAAAATCCAGTGCCGCATCCTCGCGGAAGCCGCCAACGGCCCGACCACGCCTGAAGCTGACAAGATCATCGGGCAGCGCCCGGAAATCTTTGTGATTCCCGATGTGCTGTGCAACGCGGGCGGCGTGATTGTGAGCTACTTCGAGTGGGTGCAGGACCTGCAAAGCTTTTTCTGGGGTGAAACGGAAATCGTGGACAAGCAATTCCGCATTTTGGAAACCGCCTACACGCAAGTCCTTGCTGTCAGCCGCAAACAGAAAATCCCGATGCGCTTGGCCGCGTTGAGCGTGGGCGTCAAGCGCGTGCAGGAGGCGAAACGGATTCGAGGGTTATTTCCGTAATCAATGGAGTTCGCCGTGACGAAAGAACCGTCCATCACCGTTGCTGTTCAAACGCGATTTCTTCAACCGTCTGTTCTCGTTCTTACTTTTGTCGCGTTGTTGTTGTGCGTGCTGTTTCCACCTCGGATGTGGACTGACTTTCAAACCTCTGATTATCGCCCGACGCGTGGTCGGCTTTGGAGTAACGATACCGAAGCGAGAGATCCTCCTTATTGGCACTTTTATCAGGTCAGAACCGCTGCCAGAGACTACGCACAACTTGCTGTCGAATGTGAAGTCGTTTTGGCAATCGGCGGCGCGCTCTGGTTGATCGCGGGATGGATAAAAAGACGCACGACGACCGGTCGAGTTCTGATTCCGCTTGGTCGCGTTCGAGTCTGGCTGTGCATTTCACTTGCTGTCGGCGTGGCTCTCTATGAGTATTGGGGAGGGGTTTTCGGTGACGACATCTTGTTTTTTTGGTCTGCGGTGGTGTTTCCGGCAATAATTTTGACTTGCTGGCCTCAATCCACGCTTAGGCGTACGCTTGGATTTCTTTGGGCAATGATTCTTCTGTCACAATTTTGTTCGGCGATTCTTCGTTGCTACCCTCCATTTACATGGATATGGCAGGATGTTTTGAGAATGCGGGCGTTTGCATTTCTGACTGGCTGGCGGATTGTGCCCGCGAGCGTGTTTCTAATCCTGTTTCACATTCTTTTCAGAGTTCTCCAGAAAGAGAAACTTAAACACGCCGCAAAGCAAATGAGCGAAACATGAACCCAAACCTGAAAGCCCTGCTCGAACACTTGTCGGCCACCCTCGACGCCGCGCGGCAGGCCGAGGTTGAGGGCCTCCACCGGCGGGCGCGGTTGGTCGCTTATTCCAACCCGCGCTCGGTCAGGTCGTCCTCGTTCAATCCGAGATAATGTCCGAGTTCGTGCAGGAAGGTCGTGTGGACCTCATCGCAGAACATTTCCTCGTCGCCTTCCGCGAAGTCCCAAAGATTTTCGAGGAACAAGATGATTTGCGGCGGCATTGGCACGGCGTCTTCCTCGGCCAGTTCCGGGCCGTTGAACAAACCGAGCGTGTCCGGCGCAATGCCGTCGGCTTGCAGACCGGCATTGGGAACGCGCTCGAAAGTAACGGGCAATTGCCGCGCCCGCTCGCGTAGTGGCGCGGGCAACTCGGTGAGCGTGGCCTCGACTTCGTCCAGCGCCAGCTTCTTTAGTTTGTTCCAACACGAATCCGCAGCCGGTTTCATTTCCGCCTGCCGCGCTTGCGCTCACTCAACTCTTGGAGGCGTTCGAGATATTCTTCGGCGCTCTGGCTGGGCGATGCATGCGTCGGCATGGCGCGGGGATTAAACACAGTTTTACGACGGGCGCAAGCCGTCGTGGGAATGTTGGAGTTCAAGCTTTAGCTTGCGCACGCTGCTGTAGCCGGCAGCCGGACACGCTTAAGCGTGAACTCCAACGGAACTTGCCTGGCGCGGTGGATTAAAACACCATCGCGGGCGCTATGCGTGGTTGGGTTTTACTTTTCGGAATCGGAGCGGCTTTGATTATGTCGTCGTGTGGCAAGACATCTTCCGATGGAACCGCAACAGCCCCGGAGCAACGCACTCAGCAGGTCTTCCAGGTCAAAGGGGTAATAATCGAACTGCATCCGGAAGAGAAGATGGTTCGCATCAAGCACGAAGAAATCCCGGGCTACATGCAGGCGATGACAATGTCGTTCGAAGTCCGCGACACGAACGAACTGGCCTGGTTGGAAGCGGGCGACACCGTGACGTTCCGCATGACCGTGACGGACACGGACGGTTGGATTGACCAGATCAAAAAGTTGAACATTCCGCGCACGAACACGCTGCCGACGACCGGGCCGTTCCGATTTGTGCGCGACGTCGAGCCGCTGAACATTGGCGATCCGCTGCCGGAGTATCATTTCACCAACCACCTCGGCCAACCGGTGAGTTTGAACCAGTTTCGAGGCCAGGCGCTGGCGATCACGTTGATCTTCACGCGCTGCCCGTATCCGACGTTCTGCCCGCTGATGTCGAACAATTTCCGGGACGTGCAGGAGAAATTGTCGAGCACCCCGAACGCGCCGACGAACTGGCATCTGCTCACGATTTCCTTCGACCCGGAATACGACACGCCGATGGTCTTGAAAAGTTACGCCGAGAGGTACCGCTACGATCCGAAACATTGGAGCTATCTGACGGGCGAACTGGTGGACATCACGGCCATCGCTGAACAGATCGGCCTGTTGTTCCGGCGCGAAGGCGACGGCGCCATCAGCCACAACCTGCGCACGGCAGTCGTGGACGCGGGCGGGCGCGTCCAGAAGATTTTCACGGAGAACAAATGGACAAGCGACGAACTGGCGGAAGAGATTTTGAAGGCGGCGCAAACAAAACCCTGAACGTCGCCGCGACGTCAGCCAACTCGACGGTTTCGGGCAGCCGCATGCCGAGGGGGGACTTCAGTCACGACTACCGCCGCACAATCCGCAATGCGATGTCAGGTGCGTAATTCGGCGACTTCAGTACTGCGGCACCTCCCAGATATTTCAATCGTGTCTTTGGGCCAGTGTTCCCCGTCATCGGGTCAAGCCACTCCACGCTGTAGTCACCCGCGGGCAAGTTCACTTCCAAGTCAGCCTGCGCGCCGCCAAAAACATACACCGCGTATTGCTTCCCGGTTTCCACCAGCGCGTACGCCTTGGCCTTCTCGGGCAAACCGCCTTTGACGACTGATACGTCCAGCTTCATTCGAATGAAGTCAAAGCCATGAATGAAGCGCGTCAGCGTCCGCATTTGCCGGCGGAAGGCCGGGTTGCCGCCGCCCGGCTGTTTCGCGGGATAAACGAATGTCCCGTCCTCACACCCGGCAACGAACGAGTAATCGAGATTGTTGTAAAGCCCGCCGCCCGCGAGGATGAACTGCCACGCTTCCATCCGGTAATGCGTGTCATTCGTGCCCTTGAAGCCCGTCTCGTTGTCGCCAATAACTTTGTTCAACCCGTAGTTCAGCGCCACCGTGTCGGGTGGAGAGGCATAATGAAAATTGAAGATGGACACGGCGGAATGCGGTTTCTGCACTTTGGCGCGGCCATTGGCGATGTTCTGTGAAATCAAGTGCCGGACGCCCAGTTGCCTTTCAGTCTCGGCAATCACGTCCGCGATGCGCCCCTGCCATTCGAGCGTGACGCCGCCGAAGTAAGGTTCGTTGCAAATCTCGTAGTAGAGATGATCGAAGTCCTTCAGCTCCGTGACGATCTTGCGGACCATCGCCTCTTGGACGGCCAGCAATCCGCCGTGCTGGTCCAGCGTATAGACGTTCGTGCGCGAAACCGTGCCGACGCCGTTGACGTTGTTCGCCGCGTTCATGGGGCTGAGCTTCCACATCGAGTCCCGGTAAAACGGGCAGAACAGGGTCATCTCCACTATGACGCCGCGCCGGCCGGCGTAGCGGACAAAGTCCTTCAACCGCGCGAAATACTTTTCGTCCCACTGGCTGAGATCGAATTTGTTCCCGCCGTTCGCATAGCCGGCTGTTGTACTGCGCGCCCACGGACAAATGAATCGTCCCGGCAACGGCGCGAGTGTGTTGCTGGTGATGTTGAAGTCGCCCGGTGACTCACAATACGCGCCGCTGAAGGTGCGCGTGTTGTTCAAGCCGTCCTTCGCAAGCGTGTCGAGATATTTGCGATGGTCGAAATCGAGATTGAGCACCGCGCCGTAGTGCTCGCCCGACGTGATGAGCACCGTCGGTTTGCCGCGAAAGAGGAAATAGTGCGGATTGTCGGGATGAAGTGAGAGTGGTGCGTTCGCTGCGCCGGCATGGAATGCGAACACTGACAGGGACGCAGCGATACATGTTTTCAGAACGCTCATTCGTTTCGAGGGCTTCACGATTTCAGCGATGGACTTCAGTTTGCCTCTCAGTATTGCAGCCCAGCCCTCGGTTGGGAAGTTCCACGTTTCACGCATCACGACAAACTCACCGGGTCAATGTCCACCGTGAGCGTCACGTCCTCCGGCAGAGTGAGCGCGGCGATGATTTGCGCCAGCGATTGGCTGAGCTTGCTCATGAATCGGGTCCGCAACATGATTTGGTAGCGGTAATAAGTTTCGGCGCGCAGCAACGGCGCGGGCGCGGCGCCGGCGATGATTAGGTCGGGAAAGGTAGGGCGCGTCACTCCGTGCGCGGCGTCATTCGCGTCACCCGGAGCGGCGGGCAGAGGACTGCCCCCCCGACCCGCCCCCGCGCGAAGCTTGTCCCACACCTTTCGCACGTGGTGCGCCGAGCACGGCGTCCGCGTCCTCAACGTGGCGGGGAA
>CAYIOH010000189.1:0-7499 GCA_964364975.1 uncultured Bifidobacteriaceae bacterium | reverse complement strand
GGGTGCCGCCGGTGTAGCTCTCGGTCAGCACTTCATTGGCATCGTTATAGGCGAGCGTGGCGGTTTCGGCCCCGTCACGCGCGATGGTGTTTTGCCGCCCTAGACGGTCGTAAGTGTAAGTGACCTTCGGCGGGAACAGCGGGTCGTAGGTGTAGCTGACCTCGGTCAGGTCGCCGTGCTCGTTCTCCGTCGTCGTATCATCGAAGCCGTATTTGTAGGTGGTGACAATGCGTTGGCTGTAGTTGCCGGTTCGCAGCCACTTGCGGTGCTTGAGCCGGCCGCCGGAGGAGTAATCATAAAGCGGTCCGGTGGTGCCAGGGGTGGCCGGCGGATTGCCGGTGCTGGCATCGGGATAATCCTTGCTATCCAGCCAGCCGCGGTACGGGTTGTAGTTCCACGTGGTGACCCGACCGCCCGTCCCGGCACCACTGACACTGAACGTGGACCAGTTGGTCATTGTCTTCATCCGGCCCGCATAGTCGTAGCTGTAAGCCACCGGATACGTCCGCGAACCGTAGGTGCGCTTGAGCAGGCCGGTGAGGTAATACTCGTTGGTCACACTTGTGCCGTCCGGCTGCACGACGTTGGTAGCTTGGAGGGATTTGTTGTAGTAGGTGAGTGTGGTTTGGGGTGTGCTGCCAAGCGTGCCTGGATTGGGCGTGGTGTTCGAGGCCACCAAGTCTGCGTTATTGTAGCCGTAGGTCGTGGTCCCGTTACGTGCGTCGGTGACGGTGCCTTGCCGCCCGTGGGGATCGTATCCGTAGGTGGTTTGCGTCACTTGGATGTGGTTGGCGGTGTTGTCCTTGCGCGTGACGGTCTGGAGGCGGCCGTTCAGATAAACCGTAACCGTTTGACTGCCGTTCGGGGCCGAAGTGGTGACGGTGCGGGTGTGGTTTTGCGCGTCAATCACCGTGACGCTCTCGGTGGTCACTTCAGTAGTCGGGTCGTTCGCGTCTTTCCATGCGCTGCTCCAAGTATGGTCGCCTGTCGTAGAGACGTCACTGCGGCTAACGAGCGAACCGGTGCTGGAACCGTCTTTCCAGACGTAGCGCTCCGTTCGCCGGATGTCCACGCCCCGGTTGTTGCCGGCGGCACCGCTGGCCAGCACGCTGTTCGTCGCTCGGGTGATGCGGTCCGTGCCGGCAAGGAGTGTGTTCCAAGCGGCCTCCAGACCCTCGTAACTGGTCAGGTTGCGCGCGGTGGAGCTGAGCGCCTGGATTGTGTATTCCGGCTCACCCTTGGGGTTGTACCGGAACAGGGTGATGACACCATCGGGGTCACGTTGTTTCCAAAGCTGGCCCTGGTTGTTGTAGAAGTTTGTGCTGGCGGCACCGCCGGGATATTCAGTCTTCCACACGCGTCCAAGCATGTCGGTCCAGGTCCTGACCCATTCCGAACCATTCGGGCTCCCGTTGGTTTGGGCGGTCCAAGTGCCGCCGGGGCCGGGACTGCCAGAACCGTGTTTGTAAGCGTCATAGCCGTAATAGACCGGGAAGGCGGCAGTGCCCGTCACACTTTTGATCGAGCCGTCGCGGTAATGGCCTTCAACGCGCTGGCCGCCGTCGGGAGCAGTATTCGTGGTCCAGAGCCGGTTGTCCGCAATCACGTTGGTATAGGCGGTGACCCCGCCCAGCGCGTTGGTGCGCCAGCTTGGCTGGCCCAACAGATCATACACGGTCTGCTCCAGCGTGATGGTGTCGCTTCCGGCAACTCGCTGCCGCTTTAGCACCCGGCCGACGGAATCGAGCTCGTTGTGATAGGTGATGACCGAGGCTCCACGCGTCACCGTCTCATCCACTCTGCGCCGGAGCGCGTCGTAGCCGTAGGTGGTAACCACACCATCCGGGTCCGTCACGGAAGCAAGAGCACAACAATCGAATTGGAAGCTGTTCGTTCGATGCGCCAGCATATCTATTTCCGCGTAGTCCTGGCTGGTGGCCGAATACTGGTTGGTGTGCCACGAGAGCATGACTCCCGGTTGCCCATTCTTGACCGCCCATGTGATCTGCGACACCGTCCGGCCCACGGCGTCGGTTCGCGTTTCGATTTTCTCACCACTCAGAATGTTGGTGATGCGATCGTCATAATCTCTATGGTCCAAGTCGGGCTCTCCCACCAATTCCACAACGCTCATTTCGCCATTCAGGTCCGGACCGGAGTAGCCAAACACGGAAACATGGCCGTCTGGATACGTGATGCTTTGCGGCCAGCCAGCGTAATCCGGGTTTAGGCCATGAGTCCCCCACACGTCACGCAAGTACTCAGTATGGGTCGTGAGAGGGTGTTCGCCAGAGTTGTCAATATAATAGTCACTAACATCTTCCGACACAATGACATTTTCGATGAGCCCCTCCCCAAGGTCACTCTCTGTCTGAAGCACCCGATCCTTCTTTCCGATCATATAGTTCACTCCGACGAACGTGGTGATCGAGCTTGGCTCGTACATCTTCGGTTCGTTGGCATAACTAGTGTAAACGTTATGAATGTGCTTGATCCCGGCCAGACCGTAGGGCATGGGGTCATTGACATTCGCCGGTGGTGGGGTGTCTCCAAAGCCCGAGTATTCATCGGTCTTCCGTCCCAGGTCGTCGTATTTGTAATAAACCCAGTTGCCATCGGGATAGTCCACGCGCCGGAGACGGTAGGCGGAGGAATCTCCACTAGGGTAGTATGTGTACGTGGTCATCCGAACCAAATTTCCGTACCCTTCCACGACTTGGGTCAGCACGCCCAGGTCGTTGAGACCGGCGATGTCCTTATAAGTCTTTTCGATCCTGCTCTCCAACACACCCGCGCTGTTCCTCGTCTCCAACACGTCGGTTATAGTGGGATAGTCACCACTCGACGGTGTCTTGCGCCTCACGCTGTAACTGCCGTCGGGACGCAGCAGCTTCCACTCCGTGCTCGGGCTGTTGTCTGTGCAGGTATAGCGGTACTCCGTGGTCGCGGTGCCGCGGGTTTCTGTCACGTAGAGGTTGGTGCTGCCAGCAGCTCCATCAGGATTGCGAACCGTATAGGTCACGAACGGTTCTGCCCCTGGAACCAGTGTGTAGAGACCATTCCCATCCTTTGTCCCCACCTGATTGCTCCGGTACACTCTCAATTGGTACTGATAGTTGTTGTCTGCAATGGCTGTGACCAGACATTCGGGGGCCTTGACCTGCTGGATTGTCTGTGCTTCATCCGCGGGAATCCGCTCCACCCCCGGCGGGCTGTAGGGCAGGCGCAACTTGTCTGGGGACGCCATCGTGGAGGATGGCGCATCCAATTTAAGCAGCAGGTAGCCCGCGTCTCCATACTGGCCTGCGAATGATGCTGCCGCACTGTTGCGGTTGGCCCGCCCCAGATACAAACGAAAATCCACACAGCCGTTGGCAGAGCCCGACGCCCCGGGCGCGCTGCCCATGCACCCGCCACTGCCACAACCGCCGCCACCGCCGCCCCCGTCTCCGTCGTCGTCATCTCCCTTGACGTTGACAGTGACAGAGTCGGTGACAACACCACTATCGTACACGC
The DNA here is from genome assembly GCA_964364975.1 of uncultured Bifidobacteriaceae bacterium. GTDB lineage: Bacteria > Verrucomicrobiota > Verrucomicrobiia > Limisphaerales > JADLHS01 > JALOTT01. Next base: position 3,983 of record CAYIOH010000189.1, on the reverse strand, counting down.
CGGTTGGGCAGTCGCAGTCTATCCAGCAGAAGGTCAAAGTGATCTTGATATGGCCGCTTTTCAGCGTCCGCCCCGGAATGGCTGACACTGTCACGTAGTAGCCGTCATCTGAGACTGAAATGGTGCATCCGAGTGCTTCTGCCGCTCCATCATCAACAATCCAACGGCCTTCAACAGCGGACCCGCATCTGGTTGCAAACCCCCAAAGACTGGTGCCATACGATATTGTAACATCCGGCTTGCACCGGCTAACCGTGGGGTCAGGATCCAAAGATTTGAGTTTCAAGTCTTGCGGATGACCCCTGTGAACGCAGCTATAACCGGATGGGAAACAGTCCTCGGCTCCCAAGCAGAAACTGGAGGAGACAAGCAGAATAAGGAGCGGGGTCAGGCACCGCCCCCGGTTGATCAGGGTTAAGAGAATAGATTTCATAGTCGCGCGCATAATCTTGATTCTTCGCTGTTTTCGGTGGAATCGAAGCTGGGGCGTTTGCAGTTTGGCCGAACCCCGCTTGGGACTTGCATTCCTTGAGTTTTGTTCATAGCCGTTTTGGTATTAGCCGGCGGGCGCAGAACCAATGAGGCCAAAGTGTCGAGCGCGGAATTTGCGTTAAGTTTCATAATCTCAATTTCCCTGAAGTGCTATTTTAGCGGTGTGAACACCAGCAATCCGCTGCCAGATGTTAAACCGTTGGGTGAGTTGTAAGTCTGCCACGAGGTTGGATCATTTGCTCCATTTCCGTCGCCGTTGGCATCCTCCAGATAATCCGGCACTCCGTCGCCATCGGTGTCAGTGGGCTGACCGTTCCCGTTCACCGCCACGTAATGGAAGCCGATGTCTGCTTTTTCCGGCGGCTCCCCGGTTCCAGGCGGTTCGTCGCCTTCCTTTGTGTTGCTGGTTTTGACGGTGTAATGGTACAACCCGGCATCTGCGGCAGTGCGGCTGCCTTTATCGATCAACGTGCTCAGCAAGCCGTCGTCGGTGGGATAATAGTAGCGGCCCAAAGCTCCCACCTCGTAAACCGGGCTGTCGGCCAGAATGACATCATGCTCACCGTTCCCGAAGACGGGAAGGGGCCGGCTCTGGTTGATGATGTAGCCGTTGTAATCGTAGCGACAACCCAGAAGGCCGCCGAACTGAGTAATTGTGGTCTTATCAAAAAAATTGTCGTAGTTCCTCAGGACTGTATCGCCCATTCCCAGCGCGTGCCAGGACAGAAACCCGCCGTAGAAGAGATTGTTGTACAAATTCCATTCGCGATCATCCTCGCCATCGTCCAAGCTGACATTTACTCGCTCCCAAAGGCAGTTCGTCACCGCCGTCGAACTGCGATAAACGGTGAAATTCCCGCCGTCAAAGCGGGAGTGGCTGAACGCGGAGAGGTGCGTGCTGCCACTGGCGTCGTAGAAATGGGTGCCGACTCCACCGGGCAGCGACCAGCCGGTAAAACGGGTGTTGACGAGCGGTGAGGTCGAGTTCATCACCACCAGTACCGCCACGCTGCCGGCCGACCAGGCGGTTGTGCTTTGTTCCTGCACGGTGTTGTACCGGACGATCCAGTTCAAGTGCGTTGGCGTCCCTTCGGACACGAAACTCCCGGAACTCAATCCCAAACCGTACGAAGGGTACTCTCCGTAGGTTCCCAAGGCCACGCCGTTGGTCAGCGTGAGATTCGCGGACACCGTCCGCCCGCTGACCACGTAATCCAGCGGGTCATAGTGATAGCCCAAATCCGGCGTGTCTGTGTCGCGCTGGGCCTGCGGCGAGAGAGTGGTGTCGGTGGTGAAGTCGCTGGTGAGTTCGATCGGCGGATAGGTCGTTCGTTGTTTCAAACTGCTGAGCAGGCTCGGACTGACGCTGGCCACGCCGGCGTTGCGATAGGGACTGTTGTCCGCCAAGTAATAGCTCGCCGCGCCAACGGCCTGAAACACACTCGCGCTGCCCGGCAGCCAGGCCACGGCATTTGTGTTGCGGCTGACGTTGCCCCAACCGCTCAACCCCACCAGCAGGCTGTTGGTCACGTTCGCCACACAACTGGCGCTGAAGAAGCCGTTGAAGAAGGGCCCGGTCTGTTTGACCGTCAGGTGCTGGCCCTGAAAAACGTTGGCGCCACCAGCGAAGAAGAAGTACATGTTGGTGCAGAAGAGCACGTTCTCCATGAGAACGGTGCCGTATGAGCCGATGACCGGAAACTGGCACTTGACGAACTGGGCATTGCTCACATGGATTTGCTCGTAGCTGTAGCCCAACGTGATCGCCAACCCGAGATACGAGAACCGCACGTCCGTCAGCGCCTGCCCGCTGGAGTTGATCACCAGCCCGGCGCTGTAATACCCGCTGGGATTGCCGGTGCTGCCGGCGATGGTTTCGCCGACCGTGTTGTCGTCCTTACTGGTGAACACGGCGGGCCGATAGGGGCCGGTCTGACAGTTGACGGCGTCAAGGGTGATTTTCGCACTCCAATCATTTATGAACTTTACCACCGTCCCGCCCTCAATCGTAGTCGTGCCGCTCAGATTGACCGCCCCGCTCACGAAGTAGGTCGTATCGCCCTGAAGCGTGCAGTTGTTCGAACTGCTGAGCATGGAGTAATCCAGCACAAAACCGGGCTGCCGCCCCAGGTCCAGTTTCGCCATTTGCATCGGGCGGGCCGGGCGTCTGGCCGTGCGTTTGGCCAGATGCCGGCCCAGCGCCGCGACGACCGTCCGCCCCTGCCCGGTGCGCCCGTTCTGGCGCAGCGCGGCCTGGCTTTTCGGAAGCGCGCTCACTTCCGTTTCAATGTCGCCAAACCGGACTTCCTCCACCAGAAACCGCCGGCCCTCCAGCAGCGTCCATTGCTTCGCCACGCTCGCGCCCCGCCCCGGATCGCTATCCGCGCCCACGCTGAATGTCCTGCCCTGTCCGATCTGCATGACACCGAAATCCAGCCGTTCGCTTACCAGCCCGTTGGCTTCAGTCACCGTCTGCTTCGTTGGCGTCGGCGCCTCCAGGAACTCGGTCAGCACCTGCAGCCGCGTGGTTTTGGGATTAAACCCGAACTGCTCCGGTGCCGGCGGCTGCGCGCGCAGAATGATGTCTTGTTCCAGGCCCGCCTTGGTGTAGGTGTAGCGCACGTCCGCCTTCACGTTGTCGAAAGCGTCCTGATAATAGACCTGATTGGGCGGAAGCACGCCGCCGATGCAGTCCTTCGGCTCGGCAATCAACACGGCCTGGCCAGTGGCCCCGTCGAAATAACTCAAGCCCACGATGTGACTGAGCAAACGTTTGTCATCCGGCGTTTTCAGGTCCACGACCCCGGCCGAGGCCAGGTTGGGCGCAAAAATCACCTGATGCGCGCCGTTGCGGGCCAGCGCCTGGTCCGCCAGAATCTCGATCTCCGCCTTCGCTTCCCGCCACTCGCCCTTCTCCAGGAAATGCATCCCGGTTTCCAGTTCGGTGTAGGAATTCGTCTGGCTGACCGCCTTGCCGTCTGCATCGGTGACGGTCGTCACTCTTTCCCACACGCGGTGATGCGGCCCGCGTTCGGTGATGCGGATGGTCGTTTGCGATTTCACCTCTCCCAACGCGGCGCTCAGGCCGCACGCGAGGCCGATGCAAGTGAGCAGGATATTTTTCATAGAAAGCCAACGGGCAGTGTGCCGGTAAGGTTGCGGGTGATATGGTTGAAACCCATCCGCCCGGCCAGGGGCGAGGCGGGCGACGGGGAAGAATTTACCAGTTGAAAAGCGCGAGAATTTGCAGGGGGAAACAACGCCTGCATCGTAATCGGTCCCGCAAATGTCGTCAGATTGAAATGCATCATCTCACATCCTACGAACACACCGAGAAGCATCACGAAAGAAGACAGCTCGAACAAACGCAGACTCGTTTCGACTCTCGGTGAGATAAAATCATGCCGAATGAAATCTGCAAAGAAAAACCTATTCACAATCTCACAAGTGGCCGGCTATAAGTTCCACAACAGTAATTGGTTACAATTCAA
>CAYIOH010000188.1:0-7552 GCA_964364975.1 uncultured Bifidobacteriaceae bacterium | reverse complement strand
CCGGGGCGGGTATATACCAAATCGGGCGCGCTGGTTTTGACGCGCCCTACCGTCGGCGATTTGTGTCCGTTAGTGTCCATAGGTGGTTAAACCCCCTCGATAATATGCAAATTCCACACGAAGCCATCCTGCTGCGAATCTTCATCGGCGAAAGCGACCGCTGGCATCACCAGCCGCTCTACGAAGCCATCGTGCTCAAGGCGCGCGAAATGCACCTGGCCGGCGCGACGGTGTTGCGCGGGCCGATGGGTTTCGGCAAATCCAGCCGCCTGCACACGGCGAAAATTCTGCGGCTTTCGATGGACCTGCCGCTTGTTATCGAAATCGTGGACAGCGAGGACAAGATCAACGCCTTTCTGCCAGTCCTCGACCCCATGATCGGCGGCGGCTTGGTCACGTTGGAAAACGTGAAGGTCATTGAGTACCGCGCGAGTGCGCCAGGCGAGAAACCGGTGTGATTACCAGTCGCAAAGTTGACACGCTCCACTGCGCTCACCATGCTCGTTGCGGACGATGATTGAGCAAACGGTCCAAATCGTTTCCAATGAGCGCGACACCGACCTCTATTTCCGGTTGGTCGTGCGCGCCGCGCAAATCGCCCCGCTGGTGCAGCCGGGGCAGTTTGCTCACATCCGCATTATACCCCTGAAGGACGCCTTGCTGCGACGGCCGTTCAGCATCTACCAGGTCAACGGCGAAACTTTTTCCATCCTCTACAAAGCCGTCGGCAAAGGCACTGAAGTCCTCTCGCGGATGCGCCCCGGCGACGAACTAAGCGCCATCGGTCCGCTCGGCCACGGCTTCAGCGTTCCGGCGCCGGGTGGCGAAACGCCGCTGCTCGTCGCGGGCGGCTACGGCATGGCCGCGATGTATTTGCTGGCGCAGCGGTCGCCGCAGAAAGGCACCGTGTTCGTCGGTGGCCGGCGACGCGTGGACATTTTGTGTGAAGCGGAATTTCGCGCGCTGGGCTGGGATGTTCGTGTCACCACCGAGGACGGCAGCCACGGCGAACGCGGAGTCGTGACCCAACCGCTAATCGGCGAATTGCGACGCAGTGTGGCGGGACGAAAACTCTTCGCCTGCGGGCCTACACCGATGCTGAAGGCCGTTGGAAAAATTGCAGAAGAGTTCAACGTGCCCGCGGAGCTTTCGATGGACGAGCACATGTGCTGCGGCGTGGGTGTGTGTCTCACGTGCGTAATTCCGGTCAAGGTCGGCGACGGTTGGGAATATCAACGCACCTGCACCGAAGGCCCTGTGTTTGATTCGCGCGATGTAGTGTGGGAGGTGGCCAATTGAATCTGTCCGTCAAAATCGGCAAGCTGACGCTGCAAAATCCGGTGATGGTCGCCTCGGGCACGTTCGGCTACGGCGTTGAATACGCGCAACTGCTCGACCTGAATCAACTCGGCGCGGTGGTGGTGAAGGGCATCCGGCTTGGACCGGTTCGCGGCAACCCAACGCCGCGCACGGTTGAAGTCGCCAGTGGATTGATCAACGCCATCGGCCTCCAAGGGCCTGGCGTGGACGGGTTCATCAAGAAATACTGGCCGTTCCTCAAAACGTTGAAAGCACCGACGATCATCAATATCTGGGGCACGACGGTCGAGGAATACGCGGAGGTCGCGCGGCGCTTCGATGCGCTCGGCGGCGTGGGTGCGCTGGAACTCAACGTCTCGTGCCCCAACATCAAGGAAGGCGGCTCGCAGTTCGGAACAGATTGCAAACTGCTCAGTCAGGTGGTGGCTGCGTGCCGGAAAGCTACAACGCTGCCGCTGATTACGAAGATGAGTCCCAACGTCGTGAGCATCGCGCCCTACGCCAAAGCCGCCGAGGAAGCCGGCAGCGACGCGCTGGCAGTGACGAACAGCTACCCAGCGATGGCGATTGACATTGAGACTCGCAAACCAAAACTCGCAAACGTCACCGGCGGCCTCACGGGGCCGTGCATCAAGCCCATCGCGATTAAACTGGTTTGGGAAGCGGCAAAGGCCGTGAAGATTCCGATCATCGGCATGGGTGGCATCCAAAACGCAGAGGACGCGATTGAGTTTATGATGGCCGGCGCGACGGCGGTGGCGGTGGGCACGGCGAACTTTTACGAACCACAGACGGCGTTGCACGTAATTGCCGGCATCCGACAATTCATGCAGCGGCGCGACATCAAGGATGTGCGGGAAATCATCGGCACTGTCCAAACGGAAAATCAAGGCAAGCCCTGATTCTCGAATTGACGGCGACCCACGGTCAGATAGGCTTCGTGCCATGAACGCGGGCTGGCGCCAGACCCTGATTTTCTCTCACAGCGGCAACTCAGCCAAATCCGCAACAACAACCACTACCTATCACCATGATTCATCTGGGACTGCACACCGATAATTGGAGGCCGCTCAGCGTCGGCTTTGAGGGGGCCTGTGAAAAAATCGCCGCAACCGGCCTGAAGCACATTGAGTTTTGCGCCATCCACGGCCAGAACTTCATCGCCGCGCTGGGCTATGACCCCGGCGTTTCGTTGCAATCCAATCCGCTCGCCATCCGCCGCTTCCTCGACAAGTTGGGGTTGCACGTTTCGCAGATTGACGGTTCGTATCCGATGATGGGCCCGAACGGCTCGGCCTACGGCGTGCAATATGTCACGCAGAGCATCCGCTTCGCTGCCGAACTGGGCTGCCCGATGGTGGACACGGTGGACGGCGCGTTCGAGACACCCGGCATGACGCGCAAGGAAGTTTTCCGCGTCACGTGCGACAACTACCGCCAATGCCTCGCCTGGGCCGAGGACTACAAGGTCGTCATCAACGTCGAACCCCACGGGCCATACACCAACGACATTGATTTCATGCAACGGCTGTTCAAGGAATTCAACTCCGAATATCTGCGCTGCAATTTTGACACGGGCAACACATTCATCGCGGGCCACAATCCGCTGGACTACCTCAAGGCGCTGCGCAAACACATCGTGCATTGCCATATCAAAGACGTCAGTCCGGCGCTCGCCGCCGCAGTGCGTGGTGAGGAAACCGGCATCGGCTGTTCGGAAGTCCCTGTGGGTGGCGGCGTGAACGCGGAAAACATCCAACGCTGCCTCGATTACCTGAACCAGACCCGATGGGACGGAGTCGTCTCCATCGAATGTCACGGATCGGACGCAAACACCGCGGCCAGCGTCAAGTGGATGAAGGCGGCGGTGAAGCCAAAGCGGACCTCGCCACGGCGAAAGTAATTTTATGACGAAGATCCAAAACATTCAGGCGCGCGAAATCCTCGATTCGCGCGGTAATCCAACCGTGGAAGCAGACGTGACGCTGGCGTGCGGCACGATGGGACGCGCGGCAGTGCCTTCGGGCGCAAGCACCGGCGAACACGAAGCCATCGAACTGCGCGATGGCGACAAGAAACGCTATCTCGGCAAAGGGGTCAGCAAGGCAGTTGCGAACGTGAACGGCAAAATCCTGGCCGCGTTGCGCGGCCTGGACGCGCTCGATCAACTCACCGTTGATCGGACGATGCTCAAGCTGGACGGGACGGAAACCAAGTCCAAGCTCGGCGCGAACGCCATACTCGCCGTATCGCTCGCCAACGCGAAGGCCGCGGCAAGTTGTCTCGGCGTGCCGCTGTTCAAGTATCTCGGTGGGCCGAACGCCAAAGTGTTGCCCGTGCCGATGGCCAACGTCATCAACGGCGGCGCGCACTCGGATGCGCCGATTGATTTTCAGGAATTCATGATCATGCCGCTCGGTTCGCCAAACTTCAGCGAAGGATTGCGCGCGATCACCGAGACGTTTCATTCACTCAAGTCCGTTCTCAAGAAGCGCGGTCTCAGCACCGCTGTCGGTGACGAAGGCGGATTCGCGCCGAAGCTCAAGAGCGTTGAAGACGCGCTGGAAACCATCATTCAAGCCATCAAGGACGCGGGCTACAAGCCAGGCAAGGACATTTACATCACGCTCGACCCCGCCGCATCCGAGTTTTATGACGGCAACGCCAGATACACTTTCAAGAAGAGCACAGGCAAAACGGTGACCGGCGACGATCTCGTTGCCTTCTACGCCAAGCTCTGCGCCAAGTATCCGATTGTGAGTATCGAAGACGGTTGTGGTGAAAGCGACTGGGCCACGTGGAAAAAACTCACCAACAAGATTGGCGACAAAGTCCAACTCGTTGGCGACGACTTGTTCGTCACAAACGTGAAGTTCCTGAAGAAGGGCATTGATACCGGTACGGCGAATTCGATTCTCGTGAAGGTGAACCAAATTGGTTCGCTTACCGAAACTCTGGACGCCGTTTCACTCGCGCAGACGAACAAATACACCGCCGTCCTGTCGCATCGCTCCGGCGAAACCGAGGACGCGACCATCGCTGACATCGCCGTGGCAACGAACTGCGGCCAGATCAAGACCGGTTCATTGAGCCGCTCGGATCGGCTCGCGAAATACAATCAACTCTTGCGCATCGAGCAGTTGCTCGGCAAGAACGCAGTTTATGCGGGCCTGAGCGCGCTGCCGAAGGGACGGCGATAAATCAGGTGGGGTCGGCGCGCTGCGCCGACTCGCCGCGCTTCGCGCTTGTCGCAGCAGGCCGGACATCGCAGCGCGATGTCCCTACCAGAAAATTCAACCCCGGAAGTCAGGCGGCTGGCTTCCGGGGTTTCTCTAACGCTACTTTGTCACGGCGTTATGCATACCGCGCTGGCCGAGGACAGCGCTAACTGTCTTCACGGAATTCCATTGAACTTGAAGCGATAGAATCGCGCGCCCGTTGCCGACGTCCCGCCGGAAGTGTTCACAGTGAAATCGTCCTCAAACAGGCTCGCCGTGTTCGTAGCGGTGAGCGAGCCGTTGTTTTGGAACAGATTCCAACCCGGCGTGCCGCTCAAGTTGTCGGTGTACTCGATGGTGTAGGTCACGCCTGGACGTGAACGGAACTCGGTCCGCAGCCTGCCTTGAGGGGTAAACTGGACGCTGATCAATTCAAAAATCGGCTGCCACACGATTTCCGCCATCAGTGTGGGTGGGCACATGCCATTCGTGGCCCACAAGTCATACATTACCTGTCCGTGGCTGGTGGTGCGGTTCTCGTCGCGCAGGAATTCCACGAACTCCTTGCTCGTGCTCTGATAGTAAAGCTGAACCACGGCTTTCGTCGTGCCGGGTGGGCGGGTGTAGAGCGTGTCGTCCCAATATTGTCCGTCGGCGTAGCTGTGACCGACGGGCGCGCCGCCGAACGTGGCGAAGTTCGTGTTCGTGAATCCGCGCGGCGGAATGCGGTTGTCTTCGTAGGTTTGATTGTTCAACACGAAGTGCAGCGACGGTCCGGGCGCGAGTCCGAGTGCGATGGCCAGATTGGTTTCAATTCCCGGATGCACTGCGTAAATCTTTGCCTCGGCATCGTGTGCGAGAACTCCGTTCGTCGAATTGTAAGCACCGGATTCGCCCAGCAGGTTCAGGGCATCATTGTAGAACTTCACGTTGAGCCAGACGCGGCGGCCTTCGGGATAACCGGTCGGGAGCTTGTGGCCACACTCGTTCGTGACCGTGACCCTGAGCTGGCCGCCGGCATCGGCGATGGCGAGCGACGCGGCATTGGTCAGGAGTTGATTGGCGCGAGCGATGCCCGCCTGAATGGCGGCGACGTTCACTTCGCCCGGATAAAGGTTCGTGAGCAACCCGGGCAACCAGGTGCTGCCGCCGGTCAGATCATGCAAGGGCAGGTCGGCTCGCAGGGGCGGACTATTGGTGGGATTGCAGCCGTAACCGGAAACATCGCGCATGTGACAGTCCTGGCAGGTGGCGACGCGGCCATCCGGTTTGTTGCCGGCGAACTGCGGCGCATACACGCCGGAGGGTGTGTTGTAGTCGCTGTGCAACCATTCGCTGTAGGTGCGCTCAACCGGTGCCATGAAGTGTGGCGAAAAGTTCGTGGCCGTGGTGTCGAACGCGTTGGCGTTGTAGTTGCCCGCGCCGTCACTTTGGAAGGCCGGGTTGCTCACGTCGTGGCAGGTGCCGCAAAACGCCGAACTGCTGTGGAACGGCGACGCGAGGAAGGTGTGAGGCGCCGCCGCGTTGGTGAACGGCCCGCGCCGGGTGCCGGTGGAATCAATCACGAACATGCCGTTGCCATAATTCGTTCCCGGAAAACTCAGCGCGGCGAGGATGGCGAGATCGTTGGTCGGACTCTGACCCGCTTGGTAAACCGGGTCCACCAGGCGATGACACAGCGCGCAGGAAACGCCATCTCCGTCAGCGGCGGTCATGCGACTGCCGTCGGTCGGCACCGAGCGGCCCGCCAGCCAGCCGCGAGCGAAATGGCAACGCAGGCACAGATCGCCTGATTCGGCGGCGTCCTGATTCGCAATGGCCAGGTTCGCGAGAAAGAGCGGATCGCGCGCCGCATTCGCCATCATGCTGCCCTGCCAGTTGTGTTGCGGCTCGACGGCCGTGTCGTAGCCGCCGTGGCACGACGCGCAACTGGAGGAAGCTTCCAGGTCCGGTCCGTGCTCGAAGGGCTGTGTTCCGGGCAGATCAAAATCCCGGAGCGTCGTCGCCACGCCATGCGTGTTGGTGAATGGCGGCGAGACGATGGTGAACACGGCGTCACTCGTGTCGTTGGTGGAATTCGAATAGGTGTCGGTCGCCACGGCCTTGATGCGGGCTTGAGTCGTGGGCCGATTGGCCGGCACCCAGGAAAAACTCCCGGAGTTGGCGAGTCCCAACGCGAGCGGACGATACGTCGCGCCATTATTGAGCGAGAGATAAAGATTCACGCTGGCGATGCCGCTGGCGTCGGTCGCGCTCCAAGTGATGTTCGTGGTACGATTGGCCGTAAACGTCTGGCCGCCGTTGGGTGAAAGGACTTGAACAAAGGGAGGCGTCGTGTCCCCGCCAACCGCAGGCGTGAGGTAATTCGCAATTTCTGCCAGCGACACATTCGAGATGAGATTGGTATTGGCGGTGGTGAGTCCGGGAAAGGTGGGCGTGTTGCCATAGGTAATCGTATCCGTCACTTCAATCAGCGTCGAATATCCGTCGCCATCGGGATCAAGGTTCCGAATGAAATAGATCGCGTTACTTCTTCCGACGTCGCTGTTGGGATAACTGGGGAGCGTGGCTTCAACATTGGTCCCGAACCAGTTGCGCGTGCCGCCGCCATTGAAGTTGTAGTGGCAAACCCCGCAGTGACCTGGGTGCGACGGCACCGTGTCCAGGCAGGACCCAACCGCTGAGGGATAAACGGAGAAAAACGCGGCGCGGATATTCGGTCGCGCCTCAACGCAGACCTGCGCAAACATCAGCATGCCCGCGATCATCCATAGAATGGTGGAATTTGAATGTTTGGTGATGGATTCAAGAGGCTTCGTTTTCACAGCTCTGATCTTTCTCTGTGCGTCTCAGAGCCAAAGAGTCTGGCCGGTCAAACTCACCACGAGGTTGGTCAGTTTTCTTCCAAGCTGGTTGGTTCGGCAATGAGACGGCTTGGTTCGACGAATAAATCTTCGGCCTGCTGCGGGCTAGGCGCAACACACATTTGTTGGCAGACTTTCAACCAAAGTTGC
>CAYIOH010000187.1:0-7576 GCA_964364975.1 uncultured Bifidobacteriaceae bacterium | reverse complement strand
CTCCCACCGAGCAGAGACTTTATGCACAGCTGAGTCGCTACCTGTATCGAACTATTCATAGCGCCCCGCCGCTGTGATTTCGAGGCTTCGGAGACCCGGGATGTCCATATCCGGCGACGTGATCGGAAGCCGCACTTCTATGAAGCCCGCCCAATTGTTGCGCCGACCGCCGGTGGGAAGGGCGGCATTGAGACCAGGGACTTTTCCAATACGGGTCAGGCCGTCGAAATCGGTAAAGAGCGATTCCGACCCGAAATTCGCGCCAATGGCGAAAGCTAGTTCACCACCCGGAAGGTCGAAAGGCGTGCCGGTAATTGTGCCGCCAGCATCCCATTCTTCCGAAACGCCGGATTGATAGAGCGTCGTTTTGATCGCTTCAACGGTAGCTGGATCATTGGCCAGCGGTCCGGCGTAAATATTACCCGCTGGAACAGAGAACATGTTGTACATCGGCACTGGTCCATTGGCTCCTTGCAATTGGCTTAGACCCAGTGCCGCAAACGCAGGATTGGAATTCGGTCGCAAAGCCAAGTCCAAGGCCGCGCCGTTGACCGCATTTCGCGTGTATTGCACCTGGTTGTACTTGTTGTAGTTGTAAGCGGCAGTGTAAGCATAGCCGGATTCGAACTTGCCCTTCAACCCCGCGACGATGTGGTAGAAGTCGGATTGGGAGTCGAACAACCGGTTCCCACTGTCCACGAAACGGGTGCGTACGCGGGGGCCACCTGGAGGCAACCCGCCCGGACCCCCACTCGGTCCCAGAGCAATGCCGAACGGGTTGTAGATATTGTCGGCCGGAATATCGATGTTTCCTTGGAACGTGCCGAGACCGATGACTGGTGAAGGTGCCAGGACACCCAAGCTTCGGATATCCGCAAACAAGAAATCCGCGAATACGGTCATCTGCTTGTCAAAGAGGTCGTATTCGCCGCTCCCGAAGAAATTGCGCCGCTCCTGCGATTGGATGCTGTGCGTTCCGAAAAGAGGCGTGTTGAGCGCGATCCCTGGATCGGAAACATACGGACCTGTCCCCCCCCAAAAAGGATCATTGTTGTAATCCTGAACTGCAGTCGCACCGGAGAAGACCTTGTAGCCACCCAAACCATCGGGAATTCTTGGTGGGGTCAACGGTGCGGTGGGATCATAATCCGCAGGGGAGAATTCCTGCAGGAGCGGATGGCTTCGCAAGACATAGGCCCCCGTGCTGTCCTGGACTTTGCCGTTGAAGGATGGGCTCAGGTAACTGACGCCGCCAAAGCCGATGAGGTTTTTGGCTGCCAGTTCAGCGTCGCTTAGACCAGCCAAACTTCGATCTGTTGTCTTGAGCGGGTCGCGCTCGTACCATTGCATCGCCGCCGTGAAAGAAGCTTTTTCAGTGGCGACGCCGCCCACAAGCGTGGCGCGCTTTTCAGTGTATGTGCCGTCGCCAGTAGCGAAGCCGTACCGGCCACCGACCTCCACACTGGAGAAGTTTTGCTTGGTGATGATGTTGACAACGCCGCCCACTGCGTCAGAACCATAGATTGCCGAAGCACCATCTTTCAGAATTTCAATCCGTTCAACGGCGGCAAGCGGGATGGTGTTCAGGTCCACGAGCTGGCCATTGCTGAACGAGGAATTCCCCAAGCGCCGGCCATTGAGCAAAACCAAGGTTCTCAGGTTGCGGATCGCAACGTACGATTCTCCGAAACCGCCGTTATTGACTTCTTGGCCGGTGTTGGCGTTGCCCGAGAAAACCGGGCTGACCTTCTTGACCAATTCCAAAACGTCTTGAGCGCCGGTCCTTTCAATCTCACTGGCGGTGACGGTTTGCACCGGCGCCGGCCCCACAGTTTCAGCCGTCGGGATGAGTGAACCGGTGACCAGTACCGCCGGGAGTGCAGTGGTGTTCGCGGTTTCTTGCGCGCGTGCGGTTACGCACAAAAGTACCGCGCCGATGAAACCGGCCGCCACTAATTTAGACACGAATGGTGTGATGGTTGATTGCATGTGATTTCTCATAGTCGTTCCTGAGATTTAGGGTTAACCGAAACGTTAGATGTTTCTACTCCTGCTCCCGCTGTGGATGCAAGGGGAAAATATATGAAAGTTAGAATTGATTTTTGATAATATTCACAAGTGGAAATGCTTCTTCACGGAAGGAAATGGTTGCGCCGGGGCGAAAACCCAATAACCTAAATACGTTATGGGCAGTCGCTTTGTTTCGCGGGTGACGATGAGTAATGTTATGTCAATCACGTTGATTAAATCGGCCAGTTTATTGGGTTGTGGCGGGCTCACCGAGGGCGGGCAAATGGAACGCCCGCCGCCCTGGTCGGGTGTTGCCTGAAGTTCGCTCCCAGGCTCATCTCGCTCTCTCTTTCGTCATGCAATCCTCCTCCTTGGTCGCAAACCCGCATGATTATGCGCTATCCTCCGACTTGGCGCGGCTTTCCCTGCCGCAAGAGTATCGGGATGCCAACCGCCGGCTGGCCTGGGTCAACTCCATTTGCTGCGCCTTCCTGCTCATCGGGATTGTGGGCCTCAAACCGCCCAAAGTCCGGATCAAACCGCTGTCGGCAGTGACGGACGTCGTCCCGGTAATCATCACCCCTCCGGAAGAACCACCCAAGCCGCTAACGCCCGAACAACCGCCGGACCCGGACCAACCGACGGAAGCCACGCCCGACACACCCGTGGTGGCCACCGTGGTGGCGGCGAACCCGGCTGCGGCCGCTTTCGCTGTGCCGGTGGAAGGCCCGGTTGTTTTGGTTCCGACCCGGTTTGCCGCGCCGCCGCCACGCGATTTACGACCGGCCACAACTTCTGATCCGACAAAATACAACCCAAGCATCGGAGATTGGGGCGGCCATCCCCAGCCCCAATATCCACCACTGGCCTTGCGCATGGGCTATCAAGGCAAAGTCGTCCTGTTGATTGCGGTGGACCCGTCCGGCACCGTCACTTCCGTGCAGATCAAGAACAGTTCCGGTCACAAAATTCTGGATGACGCCGCCTTGCAGCACGTCCAAGCACACCTGCGCCTGCGCAATCCTCCCGGTGAAGTTCGCCATCATACCTTGGACATGGTCTTCCGGATTGACCGATAGCGCCCGCAATCTCCAAAACACGATAGACAAGCGCCCAAGGAATTGAATACGCTGATAAAAGCTTAACTTGATGAAAATCGCAGTCGAAAGACAATAGATCGAACCGAACCAATCCTCCCTGTCGTATGCTAGCCAATATTCTGGTAAAAAATTTTGAGGCCGGCGGCCCGGTCATGTGGCCGATCCTCGTCACCGCCATTGTCGCCGTCGCCGTGGTCGGTGAGCGCATTTTCTGGTGGACGCGCGAAAGTGCCCGACGCAACCCGATGACCCTGGAAAAACTTTTCGCCGCGCTCGAAAACGGCGACTTCAAGGAATGTTCCCGGCTGTCGAAAGGCTCCCAAGACCCGGTGATCCGGATGATCTGGCATGGGATGAATCATTACCACTCGTCGCTGCAAGGCGCGCTGGCCGTGGCCGCGGGCGCCGAACTGCAAAAGGCCGGGCGTTTCCTCGTGGTGATGGACACGCTGGTCACGCTAGCGCCGTTGCTCGGCTTGCTCGGCACGGTGTCTGGGATTTTCCGCACGTTCATCGCCTTGGGCACCGAGAGCGTGGAAGGCGCCATGGGCCAGATCACGGGCGGCATCGGCGAGGCGCTCATTGCCACGATGTGCGGGCTGGGCATTGCCATCTTCTCGTTGATACCGTTCAACTATTTCACCCGCAAGCTGGCCCAGCTCCAGTTCGAGCTGGAGTCCGCCGCCACCAACGTCGAAGTCATGGTCACCGCCGCCAAGCAGCGCGGCTTTGAAACCCAGGCTTTCCGCAAGGAAGACTGATCCGGAGAACCCTGATCGCCGTCCGCGGCCCTCGCCTCAATCCCATGAAAATCGGCTCTCCCTTCCCGGAAAAAAAGGCGCGCATCGAGATCATTCCTCTCATTGACATCATGTTCTTTCTGCTGGCGGCGTTCATGATGGCCAGCCTGACGATGATCAAGATGCAGTCCATCAAGATGAACCTGCCCACCGCCACCATGGCCACGCGTGACTTCAAGCCGGACATTTTGAATATTTCCGTGGACAAGGCCGGCGATGTTTACGTCGAAAAGAAACCCGTCAACGTCACCGAACTGCACAACATCCTGTCGAATAAATTTCGGATGAACACCAACGTGCCCGTTTACATCAGCGGCGACAAGGACGCCACGCACGGTTCGGTGATCCGCGTGCTGGACATCGTCCGCCGCGAGGGGATTCAAAAAGTGTCCTTCGCCATCTCCGCGCCCAAGAGCAATCCGTAGTCGGCGCACCTGTTTTTCGAAGCCCGAAGCTCAAGGGAAACATTCGACTCTCAAACGTCAGGAGATCCCGGCTGGCGAAGTTGATGACGCGCCTACCAATTTGCGGGTCGGATGGGAGTGCACCGGTAAAGATCAAGTTTTGAAAGCCTCCCTCGATCTTTGGATCATGAGGTTTGGGCGGCGCGGCGCGTTCGCGTCATTTCTTTGCCGGCGCATTGGTGGAAAGTTGCTGCTGCAGTTCGTTCCACTTCTTGGCCAGATCGTTGAATTCGGCGACCACCTTGTTGTATTTTGTCACCGAATCGTTGCGTTCCTCGGCCAGTTTCTTGACCTCTTCGTTTTGCTTCTTGATGTCCTCGTTCTGTTTCTTGATGCTCTCGTTGGCTTGCTGCAAGGCCGCCTTGAAGTCATCAATCTTCCTCAGGCCCTTCTCGACTTCGGCATCGCTCTTCGCGAGGTCCTTCGCCAACTGCGCGATTTGTGTCTGGTTGCTCTTCACCGTCTCAGTCAGTTCGAACTTTAAGGTGTCCAGCCGCTTCACCTCTTCTTCCGATCGCTTGAGTGTGCCTTCCATGCTCTGAATGTTTTCCAGCTTGTCATGCACCGTGTCGTTGAGCTTCTGAATGTCATCGCGCAGTCCGGCTTGAACATGCCATTGATACGCGCACAACACGCACAAGCACAGCGCCAGTAAGATCAGCAGATTCTGCAAACTGTTTTTCATGGTCTTCTCTCGAAGTAAAACGCCCGGGTAGCGTGGCAAGTTTCCAGCCTCTTGTCAAAGAATCGGAAACGCTAAAAATATGGCGGACCGAAATCACACCCTTTGGGAAATAGGTTTGTCAACCGCTGGCGAAACGCGGATGCATTCCGCGGTGTCATTGACAGGCCACTTTACCGGGATGAGAAGACACCAAGCGAGATCAGGAGCTGTTTTCAACGGTTTTTCCAAAGTTTCAAGCTCAACTCCGCGAATGCTGGTCGTGCTTGCATGTGGAATTGCCGTAGCGTGTAATCAGATTGAGCGAAACAGAAGCTGCGTGAACGGCGTTTTTTTCCATGTCGGCGATTACAACTGACAACAAGCCTGTTGACATGCACGTGCATGTGGTCGGCAACGGCACGGGCGGGACGGGCTGCTGGCTGCGCGTGCGCGGGTGGCGTCGTCCATTGGCAGGAATGATGTTCCGGCACATCGGCCTGCCACAGGGGGCAATGGACGGCGACCTGGACTGGCTTTATGTGGAACGGTTGCTGGAACAGGTGCGCGGGTCTTCGCTGGGCGCAGCGGTAATTCTGGCGCAGGACGACGTGCGCGACGAACAGGGACGGATCATGGAGGGCGCGGGGTCGTTCTATGTGCCGAATGATTACGTGCTCAAGCTGGCGCAGGATCACAAAGAGTTTTTACCGGCGGTTTCAATTCACCCGGCGCGACCGGATGCCTTGGAAGAACTGGACCGTTGCCTCGCGGCTGGCGCGGTGATGATGAAGTGCCTGCCGAATTGTCAGAACATCAATTGCAATGACCGGCGTTTCACGAAATTCTGGGAGCGAATGGCGGAAGCGAAATTGCCGTTGCTGGCCCACACGGGCGGCGAGCACACGCTGCCGGTGGTGCGCTCGGAATTTGCCGATCCGCGCGTGCTGGCTTTGCCGTTGCAGTGCGGCGTGACGGTGATCGCGGCTCATTCCGGAACGAAGAGCGGGTTGTTTGACCCGGAATATTTTCACGTGTTCGCAGAAATGACGCAGCGTTTTGCAAACCTTTATGGCGATACGAGCGCGTTCAACGTGCCTTTGCGCGGTCGGCACATTCCCAAATGTCTGAGTGAGCCACTGTCCTCGCGGATGGTCCACGGCAGCGATTATCCTGTCCCGGTGCAAGGACATTGGTCATGGATGAGAAGATTTCTGACCTGGGAGGCGTTTCGACAAGCGCAAAAGAACGCGAATATTCTCGAGCGGGATTATCAGTTGAAAGTGGCGATGGGCTTTTCGCCCGAAAGTTTCACGCGCATCGGCAAGTTGCTGCGCAGGCCATTAACGGAAACGTGATAACAAAAAACCGGGCCAGTCAGTCAGGGGATGACCAAAAGGCCCGGGGAATTTTCGAATCGGTACAACAGTAGGTTCACGGAGAACTCCGGCGCCCGCCTGTACCGAGACGCACGCCGAAAACTATCAAACAAGCAATTCTCAAAGAGCGACACTTGCTGTGCCAAAAAACCGGTGCTTTCCGCAGCAATTACACCATAAGAAATAATCAGTGTCAACACGTGATTGAAAAATATTAGTTATGATTGGGGCGAGTATAAGCCCGACTCTCTCGTCCGCCCGCACCCTTTGTCAGTCCCCCCGATCTTCTCCATTTGTTCCTGGCGTATGACACGATTCCGGCACTTGGCGGTTGCCATCGCAAGATGGGTTGCAACATTCCTGTTTACAGCGGTGGTTGGCTTGTTACTCTCTCCCCATAGCAGACAGGCGAACACATGAAAAAGATCGAAGCCATCATCAAACCCTTCAAACTCGAAGACGTCAAAGAAGCCCTGTCCGGCCTCGGCGTCGAAGGCATGACGGTTTCCGAGGTCAAGGGATTCGGGAGACAGAAAGGTCACACGGAAATTTACCGCGGCAGTGAATACACAGTGGATTTTCTGCCGAAGATCAAAATCGAGGTTGTGCTGCCTGACGCGCGAGTCGCTGCGGCGATCGAGGCGATCGTGAAGGCAGCGAAAACCGGAAAGATCGGTGACGGAAAAGTTTTCGTGAGCTCGATAGAAAACGCTATCCGCATTCGCACCGAGGAAACCGGAGAGCAAGCGGTGTGAATGGCATTGGGGGGCATGTAGAGCATCGTCGGAGTGAGATCGAGTGTGAAAACGCTTGATTTTATTGACCGAAACCCAGTGTGAATAAGTCGTGAACAAGAGTTAATATGTTGTCCTAGGAACTTCCAGAGAATTTGCGTAAAAAAGTCTCCGGCAATAGAAGATGGTTTCAGCAGTTTGCCCGCAGAAATGGATCAGTACAGCGGGCTGTTTTTTCTAATATCGCAAATTGTTGTAAATCAACATATTAACTGACTTATTTTAAACGACTTCGGTGCGGCGAAAATGTGTGGATCGTGGAATTTACTGGCGCAATGATGCGATGGTGTTAGAAGCAAGACCGAAGAGCGGTGAAGAAAAGTCAGTTTAGGCCCAAGTGAATAAAACGCCCGAAAAATGGGCGGTCG
>CAYIOH010000186.1:0-7583 GCA_964364975.1 uncultured Bifidobacteriaceae bacterium | reverse complement strand
GCTTGCCGAGGCGAAAAATCACGCCGCGCTGGTACTCGCGCAAAATGCGGAAGGCCTGCGGCAGAAGAATGGACGCGACGATGACCAGGGCAACCAACCAGGTTGCCACGCTTACGAAGTGGGAAACGTTGTTCATATTTTGGCTCCGGTTTTGTTCATGGGTTTCGGTGGTTAAAATGGAGGGAGACGATTCATGTGGCAGTGGGCGGGTGCGGCACGTGGCCGCTGGTTGGCAATCGTTCGGAAAGGAATAGTTTTATCAACACCGTCAGGATGATGAACGGCAAGCTGAGCAGAGCCATGCCCGCGAGCCAGCCGTCCACTCCGGCAAATTCCAGCTTGTAACTCATCACGCCGCGCAGGCTCTTGGAGAAAAACTGTCCACCCATCACCACGTTCCAGCGCATCGCGAACACGCCGACGAGAATGAACGCGGCGCAGGTGAAATAGATCCGTTTGCGCACGATTTCAGGCACGCGTTTACGCAACAACTGGAGTGCGCCGAGCACCAGCAGCGGAATCAAAGTGCCCACGAGCACCTGGCCGATGCTCAACGTGTAGAACAGCCGTTCCCGCGCCATGTATTCCATGACGTGAAATCCTTCCACGGCCGAATACGCGCGATGAATCCAGTCCAGCGCCTCCACGGTAGCGTCAATCACCAGCGCGTAGAACAGGTACATGCCCATCACGTCCAGGCAACGCATGTCCACCTGGCGGCGGCGCACCCAGCTCAACACCATGTAATTAAACACGCACAGCGCGATGCCCGACACCATCGCCGACAGAATGAAAATGATCGGCATGAGCACATTGCCCCACCAGGGATTGGCCTTGATGGAACCGAAGATGAACCCGACGTAACCGTGCAGCAGGAACGCCGACGGAATGCCGACGATGGAAATAATCCAGCTCATCTTGTGATCGAGCGCCACGGCTTTTTCCGATCTGTCATTCACTCCCAGCGTGAACGCGCGATAAATTATGCCGGGGATGCCGGATTCCGTCTGTGACCACGCAACAAAATCTTCCCGATAATCGAACCACAATTCCAGCAACAGCACGGCCATGAGATACCACGCATAGACAAATCCGAATATGGCCATCGGTGAGGTCAGGTGTGGCGTGATCATGATCTGGAACGACCGCTCCGGATGGCCGAGGTGGAACAGCAGCGGCAGCGTCGCGCACAACAGAAACGCCAGCGCCGTCAGCAAGGACAACCGATAAATCGGTTCGAGCGGCTTGACGCGGAACACGCGCACCAGCGACGCCATGATGAACGCGCCGGCAACCAACCCCGTGATGTAGGGATAAAGCACGATGAGAAATCCCCACAGCGGATGCGCGCCGGATTCATTCGGATAAACGTAGCCCTCGAAGCGGGGCAGGGTTTCCACGACAATGTTGGTTATTTCCATTGCCATATCACCTTACCTCCTTGTCCAGGTTGGCGTAAAGCAAGCGGGGTTCGGTGCCGAGATGCGGCTTTAGCCAGAACACTTTGTTCTTCTGGATGAACGCCTGGATGGGATCGTTTTCAACCGGGTTCTTGATATCGCCAAAAATGCGCGCCTCGGCCGGACAGATTTCCACACACGCCGGCTTCAGGCCGCGCGTGATGCGGTGGTAGCACAACGTGCATTTCTCCGCGGTGTGGGTGTCCGGGTTTAGGAAGCGGCAGCCGTAGGGGCACGCCTGGATGCAGAACCCGCAGCCGATGCAATAGTTGGGGTCCACCAGCACCGCGCCGTCCGGGGCATCAAATGTTGCGCCCACCGGACACACTTGCGTGCAGGGTGAAGCTTCACAGAGATTGCAAAGCTTGGGAACGAAGAACGATTTAAGAATCTCCTCGCGCGGCACAGTGGTCGGCGGAAAACCGTCCCGTGCCCCGTTCGGCGAGTCCACCAGCACTTCGCCGCGCGCCTCGCCGCTGCCGGGTTTGGCTTTCTTGATGATGTAACGCTCAACCCAAGTGCGGAAATACGTCGGTCCTTGCGGCACATGGTTCTCGGTCTTACACGCATCCACGCACAAGCCGCAGCCGATGCATCTGTCCACGTCAATGCACAGCAGCCATTTGTGTTTGAATGGGACGTAATCCTTCGGGGCGCTGGTCGCGACAAAAACTTTTTTTACCGCGGCCTTGGCCGTGCGCGCCGCGGCCAGCGACATCAAGCCGGCGACCGCCCCGCCGATGGCGGCGAGCATGTTGCGACGTGAGACGGAATGTTTCATGGCACCTCGTTCGGTTGATGCGCGACGTGGCAACCCACGCACTTGTCTTCGCGGTAATGGTTCTTGGGGTTGATCTGCTTCAGCCACGTCGGGCGTGACGGACTGGCCTCGTGGCAGCGCAGACAACCGTTGTCACCGATTTTAACGAGCTTCACGTCGGGATTGTCCGCGTGCTCTTTGCCAACGCCGTGGCAGGTTTCACATCCGATGGTCTTATGCTCACCCTTGAAGAGCTTCGCTTGAATGTCTTCGTGACATTCGAGGCACGCTTTCCGCCCGGCAAAAACCGGCGTGTGCGACGCGTGTTCCGCCAGCGCCTCGCCGCGATAGAATCCATACTGCCTGAACGAAGCCGGCGTGAGCAGATAGCGGGCGATGAGGTAGGTCACGACGATCGCCAGGGTGAGCAACACCAGGCGAAATATCTGCGGTGGCATTTTGGGACGGACCATATCGTCGTGAACTGATCCGGCGCGGAGCCGGTGGTTTTTGTGTTGTCCTGGCTGGCGGTCAACTCCCCGCCAGCCAGGCCGAATTCGTTTGCCGCGCATCAACCGGGATGCGGCGGGAACTTGCAATCCGCTTACTTCTTAAATGCGCGGACGTGCTTCACCAACGCCTTGATTTCGTCGTCGGACAAACCCTCGGCGGCTTTCATCTGTGTCTTGCCGTCTTTGTCCTTCAACCCTTCCTTGATCGCCTTACATGCTTCCTCGTCCTTGTACTCGCCTTGAACCTTGGCATCGGTCATGTCCTTGATGCCTAACTTCGCGCCCATCTTCGTCTGGCCCTTGCCATCTGCGCCGTGGCACTTGGCGCACATTTTGTCCCAATTTTCCTTGGCGTCGGCGGCTGAGGCCACCATGACCGCGCCAAATGTTATTGCTACTGCGGCTGCAATCAGTTTATTCATCGCTCTGTTCCTGGTTAGTTGTTGCTTCATTTTTGGCACTCGCGCGCGCAAACTTTGACCATATCTTCGCGGCTACAGGCCGGAAGGACTACGCGGCTTTTGGCGAAAGCTTCACTTTTTTTGCAATCACCGTCAGACAAAGAGATGTCGGGAATCGGGTCGCCGGCAAAAATTTTCCTAGCATCAACGCCCAACCATTGATAAATTCCGAGTGTATGGTGAAACCAGTAACTAAACACGGACAACACTCCATGAGACAAGCACGTACAAAATCAGTTGACCCTGCGGTCCAACGAAAAATCGGCGAGCAAGCCCAAGCCCGCACCCTGCTCCTCGTGCTGGTTTGCCTCTTCCTGGGCCTTGCCGCTGGCGTGTACTGGTATTACCGCGCCACGAATCGCAATCTGACCGCCGTTGGCGAGACCGGCAGTTCTTTGTCTGAGAGCACCAAGGCCGTCCTGAAGACGAATCGCAATCTGACCGCCGTTGGCGAGGCCCGCAGTTCTTTGTCTGAGAGCACGACGCAGACGAACGCTGCCGTCGTCGAAGAAATCAGGCGCGTGATTCCCAACTTTGATACCGTATCGTTGTCGGAGGGGAAAGAACTTCTCCACGCTGCGACCATGAAGGAGTTGAGTGAGACAGATGAGGAGACGCAGCGGCGGTTGCAGGAAGCCATACAACGCGTCGTGGAGGTGCAGAGCCGCGACGGCTCTGTAGAGGAATTCCAAGCGGCAGCAAAACAACTTAAGCAGGCTCATAACGACAGACCCGAAAAGCACAAACAAGTCTTGGCACGGGGCGAAGCGCAGATTCAGGTTTGGGAGCAAATCAAGAGCAAGTAGCGTGCTTTAGCGCGCGCCGGGATTCTCAATCGCTCAACACGGCCTTCACGTGCACCAATTCAGCCTTTGCCCAGGACCGGGCGCAGGACCTTCTTGGCGCACTCAGGGCAGATGCCGTGCGAGGGTTTGCGTCCGGTTTTCTCCGTAAAATGTGCCTCCAGCGAAAGCCATTGGTTGTTGTATTCGATTTTACGGCACCAAGCGCAGACATGGAGAAAACTTTCCAGATAACTGAGCCGCGAAACGACCAGGTACACTTTATAGGCCGAGAACATCCAGAGGAGCAGAATCACCACCGTGGTAATGATCGTTCGGTTCAGGTCCAATGCCCGATTTTGGAAACCCAGTAGGACATGGGTCAAATCGAATAGCGCGTCTGACCAGGGGAGGACCACGACGATCAGAAACCCCAGACTCTGCCAAAGGAGGGCTTTCTGCCAGTAAAGTAACTGTTTTGGTGGCGGAGGCTGGGAGGGAGGTGGCGGCGTATTCATTGGTTTTTAGCGGTTTTGCCCCGAACATAATCGCATCACGTCCAATCGGCAAACGCAGAAATCTGTTTCCAAGTTGAGAAGCAATCCTCAAATCAAATCCGTCTGCTTCTCCGGCTTGGCACTCGCGTGCGCAAACTTTGACCCTATCTTCACGGCTACCGACCGGAAGGACTACGCGGCTTTTGGCGAAAGTTTCACTTTTTTTTGCAATCACCCTTTCGCTGCATCGCCGAGGTCAACCTTTACGTTGGACGGCACCGGGCACAAGCAAGTTCAGCGATGGGGGCGATGTTGGCTTGTTCCAATGGAAAACGCCGAGTGATAAGGTAGCAACTACGTGCCGACGAGAATTGACCCAGCCCAGACCCGCGTATCGGGCGGTTCAGAACCGGTATTGCAGGCTGGCATAGACGACCTGCGCGTCGTAGTTATTTTGCCCGCCAGAAGGTTCATCCTCCGAATGGTAATACCCGTACCGCAAGGTCAGGCGAATCCTTTCGGTGAGCCGCCGGATCATCGTTGCCGTGATGCCGTGCTCTTCAGCCCCCGCGCCGTAAGGCAGGCCCACAGTGGAGTTGTCGGTGTAATCGTCAGCCCGGTAGTAGGTATAACCCACATCCAAAGTTGTTTTGTTGTCGAGAGCCAACCCGGAATTGAAATTCAGCGTCCAGTAGTTGTTCTCCGAGTTGAGCACCGCCTGGGTGTAATCGGACGTCGGAGTCTCTGTTTTGCTGAGGACGCAGTTGAATCCGGCCTGCAGGTAAAGCCGAGACCAGGGCGACCAACTGACATTCTGCGCGATGATATGGCTCGTCATCTTTGAGGATTCCACTTCGCCCAAACCGGACACCAGGTCAGGCTGGGTGTGAATCGTGGAAAGCTGAAACTCGTAACGGCTTATGAGCGTCACGTTTTGCACGGGGCGCAAAGTCAGGCGCGCGTAGCCATCGTAGGTCTCAAAATCCTGCATCACCAGGTAGGCCGGGTAGCGGTTGGCGCCGGTGTTGGCCGTGCTGTCGAGCAGGTGGTCGTAGTCGTAGGTGTTCTTCTTGAAATAGCCGCCCACGTCCACGGTAACGCTGCGCGCGGGATAAAGCCGGCAGCCCACGGTGTATTTTTGAAAAAATCGGGAGTCTTCGCTGCGACGCTGAATCGGCCCGCCGAGATAAGAGCCGCCGCTCTCATCGAGGCTGCCCTGGCCTTCCGTCCATTCGCCCTGGGCGTAGAGCACGCAGTTGGTGATGCCAGAATAGCGCACGTCCAATCGCTCCCGCACGTCCAACGCATCGCCGTCGGTGTTGCCGGCGAGAAAACCGGGCGTGTTGTTGCCGAGGGTTTGGTACGTGCTCGAGTCGGCGTTCCAATCCTCCCGCTGCACCCGGATGGAAGGGACGATTGTCAGATTCTTGATGGGGCTGGACATCAGGTTCAAATTCAACACGTATTCGTGCTTGTGTCCGCCACCGAGGAGATTGGTGTAGCCGGCGCCGTTGATGGCGTTGGGCGCATAGCCCACGTCAAAGTCGCTCCCGTAAATCCGGCTGCCGGAAAAGTCGCTATCCAGATTTACGAACAGGAACCCAGCCGAGAAAAACAGGTTCTTCTTGATCCAGGTTTCGCTGTAGGCATTGACGTTGAACATGTCGTAGCTGGTGCCCTGACGGTCCGTGATCTTGCTCTCGCCAGCCAGCATGCCTTCGCCCGGCCATTGCCAAATCTTGCGCGCGTTGTTCAAGTCGGCGGTTTCATAGCGCAAGCCCAAGCCGAAATCTGTGGCTTTGATGCGATGCTTCGTGTTCAGCTCAAAGATGTCGCGCTGCTCGTCAATGTCATAAAAACTTGGGACGAGGCCACGCGCGGGGTAAATCAACCCTGGATGTGTTTGTCCCCAAATCGTCGAGCCTTTTTCCCCTTCGCGATACTGATGGGTGTATTTGAACGTGAGCGCGGGCCATTTTTTCAAGGTCAACCCGCCCTCGAATGAAATCTCACCGCGGTCCAGAGTCAGCGCATCGTCGTCAAACGGATACCCATACCAGGCATTGCCTGGGGAAAAATAACCGCCGTTGGCGTTGTACCACGTGTGGAATTCCTCGTAATTGAACCGAAGATACCATTTCTCCGGTCGCGCCAGGCCGAGGGTCAACTGGTAGTCGTTCTGGTCGAAGAGCGCCCGGCCATCCACCATCAGGTTGAGGTTGGTGGCCACTTCGTCCTGGTAATGAAGGTCTTCAATCCCGCCGAACGCGCCGCGCGACATGCGGCGCGATTGTTCCGCCTGCGCCTTGCTCCCGCTCGTGATGATTCCGCCAGCGCCAACCTCCACCCAGTTGTTGTAAGTCTTCTCGCCGCCTTCAAAATACTGTTCCGGCGTCAGGGCGCTTTTCTCAGTTTCCTCCTTCGCTTCAGGCTTCGCCGCTTCCTTCGGGGGCGCTTCCGTTTGGGTGGTTTCCTTCGAGGCTTCTTTCTTCGCTCCGGTGTCTTTTGCCTCCTCGGCGCCCTCGGTTGATACTGTCGCGACGCTCGTCAATAGTGCAAAGCAAACCAAAGCGCGACCCAGAGAGGATGTCCCTGGCCAAAATTGCAGACGATGACAACGCGCGGACAAAGCTGTCCGCGCTCCCGCCTTGCCCGTCTTTGATCCCAAAGTTGTTTTCATCGGCTTGCGGGTTTCCGGTTAAAATCTGAGTGATGAGTTCACGCGCGAACCGTGAACGGCTTCGTGACAGCCCGCCGTCCAACAGGTGCCTTGCTGCAGGCTCTCATTGTGGCGCTTGCCCCCGATCAGAATGACGCCGCCCTGCACCTGTTGGAAGTGGCATTTCAGGCACAGGTTCGAATCACGCACGGTCAGCATCTTGGCGTTGACGGTGCCATGGACCCCGTGACAGGCAGTGCAACCCTCGCGCATGGCTTCATGCTCAAACACATGCGGGCCGCGCTGTGCCGGGTGGCATTTCAGACAGGTTTCATCCTGGTCGCGAAGCGCCGTGCTGCCGCCCACATGAATCGAACCCTTGTGCGGCGGATGACATTCGGTGCAGGTCATCTTGCCTTCGGGAACCGGATGATGGCTGGGCAGACTGAACT
>CAYIOH010000185.1:0-7600 GCA_964364975.1 uncultured Bifidobacteriaceae bacterium | reverse complement strand
CGGAACACGTAGGTTAGCAAAGGACTGCCACTACGCAACAAGTTTTTTGAGAATTTCAGGGGAGCGGCGCAGCTCAGTTTTGCAGGGTAGAGGGATGAGGTGTGGGGTAAGAGCCGGTGCCAACTACAGTTGCGCCAGAAGGTTTCCAAACCATTAATGCTTCATCACCTTGCTGACACCGCTCCCTTTCTGGAAGGGTTGGGGGCAGGTTTGGCCGTAGAGCAATTCAGTTCACAGTACTTCCGTCCGACCCGGCATGGCAATCGGATAATGGCCTGTGGCATCAGGCGAAACTGGCGCGGGCCCGTCGAGTGACGTAATTTTTTCCAGACCCGGCGCCAGTTCCACGTTGGATGACAGTGCTTCGTCGAAGGTGATCAATTGCCCGGAGTCACAGGCCATCCGGCCCATGATCGAGGTCATGCTGGATTTGGCACAGCGTTCGGTTTCGTTGTAAGGCTTGTCATTCCGGATCGCGTCGAAGAGCAGATCATGCTCACGTTGGTATTGGTCGCACTCCGGTCCTTTGTAGCTCCAAATGAGTTTGTCGGACTTCTGCTGGTGCCCTTCCCAAAGGCGCGGTTTGGGTTGCATCTCGCCCATTACCCCAAGCCCTTTTGCGCCGACAATCTGCGCGCCGAAAAATCCCCAGCAGTTCGTGATGTGCCGTCCCTGCGCCAACAGACGCGTGCCGTCGGCAAAGGTGTATTCCGCCATCTGGTGATCGAACAATTGGTCGGCGGATTCGCGCACCTGGCGGCCACCCATGCCTTGCACCGACACCGGCCAGGCGTTTTTGGCCCAGCAACACACGTCAATGTTGTGGATGACCCAGTCCACGATGAAGCTGCCGTTGAGCCAGGTGAAGCAACTGTAGTTGGTGATCTGGTAGGCAAGCTCCGTCATGCCCGGTTCCTTCGGATTGTGACCCACCGGTCCATGCATGCGATAAGCATTGGCGTAAATAATCTCTCCGATGCGGCCGTCGTGAACCTGCTGGATCGCCTCTTCGAGCGGCTTGTAGTGACGGCTCATTAGGCCGCCCGCGATTTTGAGATTCTTCTGTTGCGCCAACTCGCCCGCCTTGAGCACGCGCCTGATTCCGGGTCCGTCAACCGCAAACGATTTTTCCATGAACACGTTCACGCCCTTCTCCACAGCGTATTCCAAATGGATGGGTCGGAACGCCGGCGGCGTGGCCAGCAACACCACGTCGCCCTTGTCGAGCGAATCAATCGCGTGCTTGAATCCGTCCAAACCAATGAACCGGCGTTCGGGCGACACATCCATGTTCGCGGCATGTTTTTGCGAGAGGGTTTGCTGGCTTTTCGACAAGCGATGTTCAAAGACATCGGCCATCGCCCACAGCTTGGTCGGCCCCTGCGTGGACAGCGCCTGGGCCGCGGCGCCGGTGCCGCGTCCGCCGCAGCCGACGAGGGCCACCTTGATGGTGTTGGCCTCGGCACAATAGCCGGGACGCGGCGTGGCCAGCGCGCCAGCCAACGCGGCGCCAGCGGCGGCGCTCGATGTGGTTTTGATGAAATCGCGGCGCGTGGTGAGGGAAGGTTTGATTTCCGAATTCATAATTTGGCCCAGTGGTTTCGTTTGCAGACTCAAGCAATTGTCTACGGCAGTAAACGGAAGTTGTAAAGCGCTTGTTTCAGCGATTGATTCAGAGCGGTTTCAAAGGCTTGCGCATTGCTGATGGCTGCGGCAGTTTGAATCGGTTGTTGTGACGAATGCGAAGGGAATTCCCGCCGCACGCTTGAAATTGTTTTTGTATGATTACACCAAAAACCAATTTGACCTTCCGTGAGATGATGGGCGCAGGACGGTTTTTTTACGGCGCCGAGCTGGTGACCACGCGCGGCATTCCTGAACCCAACCAGCGCCCCAAACTCGTCGAACTGGGCGAGGCGCTGGCGGCGGACCCGCGGATCGCCTGGGTTTCCATCACCGACAATCCCGGCGGCAACCCGATGCTGCCGGCGGATTGGATCGCCAACATCCTCAAGCCTCGCGGCACGCAACTGGTCATTCACCTCACGTGCAAAGACCTCAATCGAAACGGCATTGAGTCCGCCGCCTGGCGTTACGCAGCGGAGGGATTCGAGAACATCCTCGCGCTGACCGGGGATTACCCGGTGGCCGGGTATCAGGGGCAGGCGATGCCGGTTTTTGACCTGGATTCGGTGAGCCTGGTTTCCATGCTCCGGACGATGAACGATGGGCTGGAAGTGTCCCGGCCCAATGGCAAGACGGAGCGATTGTCCAAGACGAATTTCTTCATCGGCTGCGCCGTGTCGCCGTTCAAGCGGCACGAGCGCGAGTTGATGCCGCAGTATTTCAAACTGGCCCGCAAGGTTCAGTGCGGCGCGCAATGGGTCATTCCGCAACTCGGCTACGACATGCGGAAATTTCACGAGATCAAACTGTTCTTGGACTGGGCCAATCTCACGACCCCGATCATCGGCAACGTTTACGTGCTGAACAAAATGGTGGCCGGCCTGTTCAACAAGAACAAGATTCCCGGTTGCGTGGTGAGCGACGCGCTCTATGCGCTCGCCGAAAAATACGCCGCCGGACCGGACAAGGGCCGGTCATTTTTCACAGAACTGGCGGCGAAGCAATTGGCGGTGTTCAAGGGACTGGGCTTTGCCGCCGGTTATCTCGGAGGCATTCACAAGGCGGAGACATTCGCGCAGATAATTGATCTGGCCGAAAGCTACGGCCCGGACGACTGGAAGGTTTTCGCCAAGGAAATCCAGTTCCCGAAGACGGGCGAGTTTTATCTCTTCGAGCAGGATCCGCAGACCGGCCTCGGCGATGGCGCGCGACTCAATGGCGATTACCTGAAATCGCTGGAACAACCGCCCAAGACGGCCAACGTAACGTTGAACTATCAATTTGCGCGGCTGGTTCACGCCCTGGCGTTCACGCCGGGCAAGAACCTGTTTCCGACGGTGCAGAAGATTTATGGGCGGCTGGAGCAAGGCGGTTATCGGCGAACACTGAATGCGCTGCACGGGATTGAACACGCTTCCAAAGCTCTGTTATACGGCTGCAAGGATTGCGGAGATTGCTCGCTGCCGGACACGGGCTATCTCTGTCCGCGCGCAGCATGTTCCAAGACTGGGCGCAACGGTCCCTGTGGCGGGTCATCCGATGGCCGCTGCGAACTGAACGACAAGGATTGCATCTGGGCGCGTGCTTACGATCGTTTGAAATACTACGGCGAATCCAAGGAGATGCTCGAAGGTCCGGCGGTTTTCGCCAACGCCGCACTCAGCGGCACTTCGTCGTGGGCCAACAATTATCTCGGTCGCGATCATCATCACGTCGCCCTTCCAAGCAAACAAACAGCGCCGCCCAATGAGGTGGCACTGCCAGCGAAAAAATCCTGACCCAAGGATTTGGCAAACCTCTTTTCACCCGAAAACATATATGGCCATTCCCAAACTCACCATCATCGGTGAAGCCATTAACGATTCGGTTCCTTCCACCCACAAATTTTATGAAGCCAATGACATCGTCGCGCTGAAAGAGCTGGCGGCGGCGCAGGACGCGGGCGGCGCCAGCTACATTGATGTCAACGTCGGCCCTCGCCCCGGCGCTTTTCTGGCGGAAATGGTGCGGCACGTCCAAAGCGTCACCGCCAAACCGCTCTCCATTGACACACCTGATCCCGAAATGGCCGAAGCGGGCCTCAAGACCTACGACCGCGCGCGGGCCGGCGGGCAGATTCCAATTCTGAATTCCATTTCGTCGCTGCGCCTAAAGATGTTCGAACTGACCCGGATCATGCCGTTCATGCCGATCCTGCTCGCTTCAGAACGCTTGGAAAACGGTGTCGGCCAACCCAACCATACAGCCGAGGAGGTTTACCAGACGGCGCGGCAGCTCGTTCAGGAAGCGGCCCAACACGACATCCCGGTGGAACAGTGCATTATTGATCCCGCCATCGCTCCCATCGGCGCCGATTCCGAAAGCCGTTTTCGCTGCCTCATGGGCGCCATGCGGCTAATTCGCGCCGACCCGTCGCTCAAGGGTGTCCACCTGTCGGTTGGGTTGAGCAATTTCACGGTGATGATTCCGCCCAAGCGCGCCGATGGTTCGCCCACCAAAGGACCGCTGGAGAGTGCTTTCCTGACCCTCGCCCTGCCGCTGGGCTTGGACCACGTCATCGGTTCCGTCAAACGCAAATACGAACTGCTGCCGCCCGACCATCCCGCCATGCTTTGCCTGAACGACTGCCTGAAGCTCGAGGGCTTCGACGTCGTCATGCGCGTCCAGGAATACTACGCCAGCTAACCACCCCGCAAACCTACCGCCAAATGACCACGAAAATCGTTCCTTCCGACATTGAAATTGCCCGTCAGGCAAAAATGCTGCCGATTGAAAAAGTCGCAGCGCGGCTCAACATCCCCACCGACGATCTCGACCACTACGGCAAATACAAGGCCAAGGTCGGGCTGGATTTCTTTCAGCGCCACGCCCAGACCAAACCCGGCAAACTCATCCTCGTCACCGCCATCTCGCCAACCCCGGCCGGGTAAGGCAAGACCACCACCACCATCGGTCTGGGCGACGGGTTAAACCGCATTGGCAAACGCGCCACCATCTGTTTGCGCGAACCCTCCCTCGGCCCCTGCTTCGGCATGAAAGGCGGCGCCGCCGGCGGCGGCTACGCCCAGGTGGTGCCGATGGAAGACATCAACCTCCACTTCACCGGCGATTTCCACGCCATCACCTCCGCCCACAACCTCCTCACCGCGATGGTGGACAACCACCTCAACCACGGCAACACCCTCGGCATTGACCCGGCGCGCATCGTCTGGAGACGGGTCATGGACATGAATGACCGGTCTCTGCGCCAGATCGTCGTCGGCCTTGGCGGCACCGCCAACGGCGTCTGCCACGAATCCGGCTTCGACATCACCGTCGCCTCCGAAGTCATGGCGATATTCTGCCTCTCCCAATCCCTGGCCGAACTCCGCGAGCGCCTCGGCCGCGTCATCGTCGGCTACACCCGCGACCGCAAAGCCGTCACCGCCGCCCAACTCAAGGCCAACGGCGCCATGACCGTGTTGCTCCGCGACGCCCTCAAGCCCAACCTCGTGCAAACCTTGGAGAACAACCCCGCCTTCGTCCACGGCGGCCCCTTCGCCAACATCGCCCACGGCTGCAACAGTGTGCTCGCCACCAAACTCGCCCTGCACCTTAGCGAATACACCGTCACCGAAGCCGGTTTCGGAGCCGACCTCGGCGCCGAGAAGTTCCTCGACATCAAGTGTCGCCAGGCCGGCCTCCGGCCCGATGTCGTCGTGCTCGTGGCCACTGTCCGCGCGTTGAAAATGCACGGCGGCGTGGACAAAAAGGATCTGAAACTGCCCAACCTCCCCGCCGTCGAGTGCGGCCTGGCCAATCTGGAAAAACACCTGGCCAACATCGCCGGCTTCGGCCTCCCCGCCGTGGTCGCCATCAACCACTTCAGCTCCGACACCGACGAAGAGGTGCGCCTCATTGAAAAACGTTGCGCCGCCCTGGGCGTCAAAGCCATCCGCGCGACGCACTGGGCCGAGGGCAGCGCCGGCACGGAAGCCCTCGCCCGCGCCGTGGTGGAACTCGCGGAGCAGGGTTGCAACAGCTTCAACTTCCTTTATCCCGCCGACCTGCCGTTGTGGGAGAAAGTCCAGATGATTGCCCAAAAAATCTACGGCGCGAAGGATATCATCGCCAACAACCGCGTGCGCTCCAAGTTTGACGACCTCGAGAAGGACGGTTTCGGCAATTTCTCCGTCTGTCTGGCCAAGACGCAATACTCCTTTTCGACCGACCCGGCCCTGCGTGGGCGACCGACTGGTTTCGATGTGGTGATTCGCGACGTCAACGTCTCCGCCGGCGCCGGTTTCGTAGTCGTTCTGACCGGCGACATCATGACCATGCCCGGCTTGCCGAAAGCGCCGTCGGCCGAGGTCATTGACATCAACGAGCAGGGCGAAATCGTCGGACTATTCTGATGGCCGCCATCCCGACCGCTGGCGTATCGCCGGCATGGGCACGGTGCTGCAACTGTGCCTCGGCTCGGTTTACGCCTGGAGCTATTTCCAAAACCTACGAGGCCGCGGCCAGGATCCGGCTGACCTCTGAGCCAAACGAAGCTGTTAACCAGACGTGAACACCGAATCCAAACTCCGAACGCCATCCGCAGACCGAATCCCAAGACATGCGGTGGCCGGTCGCCGCGTTCGTTCGGTCCCGGCTTTCAGTCTGCCTTTGAGCTGTGGAACGCGGGCTTCCGGATGCCGCGGTCCAGGTTTCATCCGGCGCCCATCCCCCAAACGGGCGTCCGTTTGCGTGCATCCAGCCTCCGGTCGCTGCGTCGCCTCTGGGGCGACCGGTCGCGCCGACCGCCGCGCCCGGCAGCGTGGCCGTGCGGCAAAGGGTTGTCTTCAACTCGGTGCTCCTCGCCGAGGTGGCCACCGATGGACCGATGCCAAAACGCGGCCAGAAAAAGACAATCCATGTGTAGCCTCGCTTTAAGCGATGATGATGTCATGTTGTTTGTGGACAACACGGTCGCATTCGTAACAACGTAGCAAGGCATCATGCTCTCGCTCTCGGTCACAACGGGATACGCGATCAAGGCGTTGATGTGCCTTGAAGGCGGTGACTGCTTGTCGCGGCACATCAGCGACGTCGCCCGTTACACGGGCGTGCCGAGAGCTTACCTGGCCAAGATCATCAGCGCACTCTCGCAGCAAGGTCTGGTGGAAACCAAACGCGGTTATCGCGGCGGTGTTTCGCTGGCGCGCAGTGCGGAGGAGATTTCGCTGCTGGAAATCGTCGAAGCCGTGGAGGGCGATCAATGGCTGGGCGACTGCCTGCTGCGCATGGATACCTGCGACGTCCTCACGACATGCCCGACACACCATTTCTGGGTGCGCATCCGACGGGAGATCACCGAGGAACTCCGCAAGCTGACATTGGCCTCGGTCATCGCCTCCAAGAAGGAAGGCGGCCTGCAACCACAGAATCTGTTGCAACGAGAAGAGCGAACCGCTTGCGGATGTCCCCCACCGTCCTTGCATGAGAATTCAAACGCCGAGTTGAAATTATGAGAAACTGCAAACCAAAGATTCCCTACCGATGTGGTGCGACACTACTCGCCTTCGTGGCGAGCGGCCCTGATGTTCACCGTGCCAGGCCCCGTGCGGATGTCGGGCCGGGCCGGGTGAAAGGTCTTTTCTAACCAGGACATTTTATGTGTGACACATGCGGCGGTCACGGCCACGGCCACAGTCACGGGCACGAGCACGCGGATGCGCGCACGATGAAACTCGCCGTTACGGGCAAGGGCGGTGTCGGCAAAACCACGATCACCGCGCTCCTGGCCAAATCTCTCAGCGCCACCGGCCGCAAGGTGATCGCCATAGACGCCGACCCGAACGCCAACCTGCTTTCCTGCCTGGGTTATCGGGACGCTAAAACCGTTCGCCCGCTCGTTGAACTCAACGACCTGATCGAGGAACGCACGGGTGTCGCTCCGGGCACCATCGGCGGCATGTTCAAACTCAACCCGCGCGTTGACGACATCCCC
>CAYIOH010000184.1:0-7605 GCA_964364975.1 uncultured Bifidobacteriaceae bacterium | reverse complement strand
GATTTGAGAAAAGCCATCAAGTTCGCCCAACCCGCCCCGGCGCCGATGATGCAGGTTGAAAGGATCAAGGTCGCGATACCGCCCGCGATCAGGAGGTGGGCCTTCTTGCTGGAACCTTTCCACTCGTGGAAAATCCAGCCCCACATCGTGCTGAAGATAATGATGCTGGCCATGTGCAAGGTCCAACTCGCGAAATTATACTTGCCCATCTTCACCTCGCCCATGGAGTAAAAGAAGAACTGGAAGTACCAGCAGGTGCCCGCCAGAGCCGAGAACAGGTAGTTTCTCATCACAGGGATCTTCAATTTCTGGGTGGGGGCTTCTGCGCCGGCGGCTGGAGCAGGCGCGGCTTCGCCACTGTTGGTACCGCCGTGGTGCGCGTGTTCTGGGCGGATGTGCGAGGCGAAATATTGGTAGGCGCTCCGGTTCTTGATGTTCAGCATCACACACCAGATGAAATTAGTTGTGAAGCCGCCAGCCAGGACGACGACCAGTTTGGGCAAACCGCTCCAGATGGCGTCCGTGCCCGCAGCCCTTGATGCTTCGCCAATGGGATTGCCGGCCGTGAGCGCAAACGAGAAGCACGCACTCATGATGCCCGAAAAAGTGGCCACTAAGAGTCCCTTGGTGAAGTTGAACTCCGCAATTGTCTTTCTCTTTTCGGCCTCGGGCATCTCGCGTTCCTTGGTCAGGCCGGCCAGCGCCGCAACGCCGATGCCGATCAAGCACACCGCCACGCCGGCGAGAATGACTTGGCCGGCCGTGGTCTTGGCAATCTCAACGAGGCTCGACTCCACGGATTTGAGATTTGGCATGAACACCTTCGCCACCGGCGGCACGAGCGTGCCAAACGCGGCACAATAGCCAAGCGCCACGCCCATGCCGAGCGACATGCCGAGGTAGCGCATCGTCAGGCCGAAGGTCAGCCCGCCGAAACCCCACATCGCGCCGAAGAAATAAGTCCACCAAAGCGTGGTAAACTCCTGTTGGCCGAGCACCCCGAGCAGGTTCTGGGTCAGCAGCGACGCCAGGAACCAGGGGCAGATGAGCCACGAGAAGAAACCACCAACAAGCCAGTAAGTTTCCCAGGACCATTTCTTCACGCCTTTGTACGGCACATAAAAACTCCCGGAGGCCAAGCCGCCAAGCCAATGGAACAATACGCCGAGAAAGGGATTCATATTTTGGTTGGATGGATTTGGAGTTGGGGATTATTTCCGATTGCTCAGGACATTCTTTTCGTAACTCTTCACTTCTGCAAGCCACTTTTCGCCGACCGGCACGCCCAGTTTGAGGCAGTAAAAATCCCAGACCGCGCCGAACGGCAGGGTCTTGGCTTCTTCCATCAACGCGAGGCGCGAGGTGTAATCACCTTCGCGTTCGAGCCGCTTGTACTGGGCGTGCGGTTCAAGCATCGCGATGCAAAGTGAGCGGAGCATGTTGCGCGCGCCGATGGTCCAGGCGGCGATGCGGTTGATGCTCGCGTCGAAGAAGTCCAGGCCGATGTGCGTGCGGCCGAGATAATCGCCGCGCACCAACTCCTGAGCGATGGCGTTCAACTCGTCGGTCAACGTCACGACGTGATCGCTGTCCCAACGCACCCCCCGGCTGACGTGCAGAAGAATTTCCGGCACAAAGCACAGCACGGAGGAGATTTTATCGGCCATGTTTTCGGTCGGGTGATAATGGCCGGCGTCAAGGCAGACGAGCGTTTGATGCTCCACCGCGTAGCCGAGGTAAAACTCGTGCATGCCCACGGTGTAGCTCTCCGCGCCGATGCCGAAGAGCTTGCCTTCAATCGCGTCGAGGTTGTGTTTAGGGTTAAGTTTATTTCTAAAGACGGCATTGAGCGATTCCTCCAAACGCTCGCGCGGACCGCGCCGGTCGGCGGGCGAGTCTTTCATGCCGTCCGGAATCCAGACGTTGGTCACGGTTGGAGAACCGAGCGCCCGGCCCATCACCGCGCCGATTTCGCGGCTGGCCTGGCAATGTTCAATCCAGAACTGCCGGATGCCTTTGTCCTGATGCGAAAGCGTGAAACCATCGGCGGACTTGGGATGAGAGAAACAGGTCGGGTTGAAATCCAGTCCGATGCCCAATGACTTCGCCCACGCTATCCAGTTTTTGAAATGACGCGGCTCGATTTCATTGCGATCAACGCGCTTGCCGCCGAACTCACCGTAGAACGCGTGGAGATTGAAGCGATGTTTGCCGGGTATCAAAGCCAGCGCCTTCGCGGCGTCAGCGCGAAGTTCATCCGACGTGCGCGCCTTGCCGGGATAATTACCCGTGGCGACGATCCCGCCGCTGAGAGAGGCGCCTAAAGTCTCAAATCCGCCCACGTCATCACCCTGCCAGCAGTGGAGAGAAACCGGCACAGTGGCCAGCGCCTTGAGGGCTTTAGCAGTGTCCACGCCGAGATCAGCGTAGCGCTCTTGAGCTAATCGGTAAGTCAACTCAACCGTTTTCGACGAAGCCCCATTCTTCTTAGCCATAAAATTTATCAACTTTGTAAGACCCTGGTTATGATGATGGAGTCAGCCTGTGGATTCCATCAGAAAACGAAAGAGGGTAAAATCACGCAGATACGTGCTAATTTTCAGTGACGGGAAAATGGCTTCCTGATAAGACCTTGCCCGGTTCATGCACAAACCCATGAGAATGTATCACCAGTTCAAGAGCCGAGCTTCCATCCTCACGGGGATTATTATTTTTCAAATTCTTCAACTCGCGAACGGCGCGGATTTTGAAGTTCGAGATGAAGGACGCTTCAAAGCCATTGTTCCTGCGCGCGCAAAGCTTGAGAAGATAGCCACGGGAATGAAATTCACGGAAGGGCCGGTGTGGGTGGCGCGGGAGGGCGGATACCTGGTTTTCAGCGACATTCCCTCGGATGAACTCAAGAGATGGGGACCAAAGGAAGGCCTCACAACGTTTCGCAAGCCCAGCAACAACGCCAACGGCAACACCACAGATCTTCAGGGACGATTGATTACGTGCGAACATTCTGGCCGACGGGTGTGCCGGCTTGAAAAGGACGGCACGTTGCAAACGCTTGTGGATCGGTTCGACGGCAGGAAATTTAACTCGCCAAATGACGTAGCGGTAAAATCCGACGGAACGGTGTGGTTCACCGACCCAGATTACGGACTTGGCGGAAAGCCACACGATTACGAAGGTTGCTTCGTGTTCCGCTTCGACCCGAAGACGAAGGCGCTGACCGTGCTGGCAAGGGATTTCGATAAGCCAAACGGCATTTGTTTCTCGCCGGACGAAAAAAAGCTCTACGTGGCGGACTCGGGCAAACCGCATCACATCCGCGTGTTTGACGTGCAAAAAAACGGCACGGTGACGGGCAGCGCGGTGTTTTGCGAGATTGACCAAGGCGTGCCCGATGGCATCCGATGCGATGCCAAGGGCAGGATTCTTTTGAGTGCAGGCGACGGCGTTCACATTTTTGCGCCGGGTGGAAAATTGACCGGCAAAATTCTCGTACCCGAAACGCCGGCCAACTTGTGCTTCGGCGGCACGAGCGGCAAAACGCTGTTCATCACGGCGCGCACGTCGCTTTATTCCATCGAACTGCTGACCAAGGGCACAAAATGATTCGTTCAACCCTCAACTCTTAACCCCCAGCTCCAGATGCACCTCGCACTCATTGATTGGATCATCATCATCGTTTACCTCGTCGGTTGCATGGCGGCGGGAATCTGGATGCGACGCTTCGTGCGCGGTGTCGAGGACTTCGCGATTGCCGGGCGGGCAATGGACCTAAACCTGGGCATCGCGTCGCTGGCCGCCACGGAACTGGGCCTGGTCACGGTCATGTACACGGCGCAACTTGGGTTCACGAAGGGTTTTGCCGGCGCGACAATCGGCGTGCTCATGGCGACCGCGATGTACTTGGTGGGCCGAACAGGGTTTGTGATCGGGCCGCTGCGCCGGGCGGGAGTCATGACGATTCCGGAATTGTTCGAGAAACGATTTGGCGTAAAGGTTCGATGGCTCGCCGGTTTGTTCATCGTAATGGGCGGGGTGTTGAACATGGGGATTTTTCTACGGTTGGGCGGGGAATTTCTTGTGTCGGCCACCGGCATGCCGGCGGCGTGGCTCGAATGGGTCATGACGATCCTGCTCAGCATGATTCTGCTCTACACGGTGCTTGGCGGGATGCTGTCCGTTCTGGTGACCGACTACATTCAATTCATCGTGAAAGGAGCGGGCATTGTCGTCACCTCAATTCTGGTGATCTGGAGTTTCGGCTGGGGCAATCTGGTGGACGGCCTGTGGCATTGCTGGGATGGCGGGGCTGCCGGAGCGGCCCAGACGCTCAAAGCACATCCGTTCAATCCGCTGCATGAGAGTAATTTTGGCTGGGGATACCTCCTCTGGCAGTTGATTTTCCAGATCGCCGTGGTGACAACGTGGCAGACACAAATTTCCCGCGTGCTCTCGGCCCGGGACGAGCCGACCGCAAAAAAAATGTATCGGCGGACGGCGTTTTATTTTGTCGGGCGATTCGCCTTGCCCGGACTTTGGGGCGCGGCGGCGATGGTCTATTTTTCGCAACACGGCGGGCTGCCCGCGGAATTGCAGGGCTTGCCGGAAAATCAGGCGAGCTTGCGGGCGACGCCGGCCTACTTGGGAATCTTGTTACCGACCGGCTTCATCGGGTTGCTGCTGGCCGCGGCGCTGGCGGCGGAGATGTCCACCGACAGCGGCTACCTGCTGACGTGGGCCACGGTGATTTACAACGATCTGATCTCGCCCTGCGTGAAGAGGCCGTTGTCGCCCGCCATGCGGCTGTTCATCACGCGCGGGTTGGTGTTGGCCATCGGCGTGTTCCTCTTGTTTTACGGCCTGTGGTATGAAATGCCCGGCAATGCTTGGGATTACCTCGCGGTCACGGGCAACATTTACCTCGCCAGCGTGTTCACGCTATTGGTGGCGGGGCTGTATTGGCCGCGCGCCACGTCCAAAGGCGCCTATGCCGCACTGGTGTTGGGCGCCGTCGGGCCGCTCACGTTTCTGGTCTGGAATCTTCTTGTCGTGAAGGCGCAACACCTGGGGCTGCACCCACCGGCCACGCCATCGGCCATGCAAGAGTGGCTGATGCACTTCAACCAGTGGTGGCCCAAGGCAAAAGCCATCAATCCCGAAGCCGCGGGGGCGTCGTCGTTCGGACTGGCTTTCGCCGGGATGATTGTCGGCTCGCTGCTTTCGCGGGCACCGCAGAAAACCGCAACGGAGAAAACACCATGAACCTCTATCTCATTTTTTGGACGGTGATGATTTTCGCCTCGATTGCCTGGTATGGCTTTCTAATTTTTTACGTCGGCATCAAAGGCGGGCGGGAAATCGGCGTGATGACCAAGGAACTCGGCAGCCGCCCGGACGAGCAGAAAAAGAGTTGAACTGCGACTGAAACTGTTCTTTGCTTTCTGCACACCGCCTCTCATTAACACCGGGCTTCAGCCCGGTGCCAGAACGGCGAGAGGTGAAGAAACCGTTTTAACGGTTTCACAGTCGTGCGGCTTAATCGGAAGCCGCTGAAACCGTTGAAACGGTTTCAGCAACACCCCGACCGCCGTGCCACCCCGCTTCAGCGGGGTGTTAATGAGAGGCCCGACAAATTTGCAGTGTGAACTGAACCAAAACTCAACCACCAAAAGCCATGCCAGAAATAATTGGATTCGTCGGAGTCGGTCGCATGGGCGCAAACATGGCCCGCCGGCTGAAGGAATGTGGCTATCCCATCGCCGCTGTTTATGACGTGAACACCGCCGCGGCGCAAACGCTCGCGCAAGAACTAGGTTGCGTGGCCGCCGACCAGTTAAAGGTCGTCACCGCGCTGTCGGATGTCATCTTCACCGTCGTCAGCGATGACAAGGCGATGAAGAAAATCTTCAACGGCGGCCTGCTGTCGCGTGCCAAGGGAAAACTCTTCATCAACTGTGCCACCATCTCGCCGTCGGTTCACGTGTGGGTCGAGAAAAAGTGTGAGGCCAAGGGCGCGAGTTCACTCGAAGCCTGCATGGCCTCCAGCATCACGCAGGCGCGGCAAGGCACGCTCTATCTCATGATCGGCGGAAAGCCCGAAGTCTTCGAGCGCGCCAAACCGATCCTCGTGAAACTCAGCAACGAAGGACAGTTGCTCCGCTACATCGGCCCTGCGGGCAAAGCCGCCGAGGTCAAAGCTCTCGTCAACATGGTCATGAACATCAACACCGCTGGGTTGGCCGAAGGCCTAGGCTTGGGCGCCGCGCTCGGACTCGATCTCACGATGCTCCGCGAAGTTTTTTCGCAAACCGGCGCCAACTCGCGCGTCCTCCAAACCGACGGCGAAGACATGCAGGACCGCGACCATTCCTGCTTCTTCTCCGCCGCCCACGCCGCGAAGGATTCCGGCATTGCGCTCAAGCTGGGCAAGGAACAGGGACTGAACCTCCCGCTCGCCGCCGCGACCAAGAAACAATACGACCGCATGGTGAAGGAAGGCTTTGGCGAACTGGACAAGTCGGGTATCGCCGAACTGACGTTCAAAGGCCGGGGCAAGGCGGTAGGCAGCTGATGGCATTCACGCGCGGTCAGCTGCGCGTGCAAATGATGAACGGCGATAGACGACAATGGGTCGCGTGCGGTCCTCAC
Organism: uncultured Bifidobacteriaceae bacterium; assembly: GCA_964364975.1. GTDB lineage: Bacteria > Verrucomicrobiota > Verrucomicrobiia > Limisphaerales > JADLHS01 > JALOTT01. The sequence continues at coordinate 957 of CAYIOH010000184.1, read as the reverse complement.
TAATATGGTCAAGTCGCGACCGCCGCGCAGTCGACAACTGAAGGCCCCCTTCGGTGCTGACGCCTTAGCCACACGCCTGCCCCTGCTACTTGATATCCCGGGACTGTTTTTTGCGGAGGCCCGGCGCAGAGTACATCGTGCCAAGAAAGGTTTGGCACAACTTCTCCCGGAATTGCAGAGCCACGTTGCACGAGTTCAGCGCGCAAGTACACAGCTTAAAGGGGAAGAAGCCGACGATGCGTGGACAGATATCATCCGCCAAGTTGGGCGGCTTGAGACACTCTTCGGATCAACGATCAACGATTTCTTGGTCGCCGACGTTCTTCTTGTTGCCTCAGCGGAAGCATATATCAATGCAATTGCCGATCATGTGCTCCCAACAGCCGAAGCTCAACAGTTCGATAAACTTAGTCCGATCGGAAAATGGCTCATCCTCCCACAAATGATGAAGCTCAAGTGGAAGCCACAACTTTCAGCAGGTAGCCTCCAAGAATTTGCTGCGGTCGTGGCTCGGCGCAACCGGGTGGTTCATCCGAAACCGTTAATTGTTGAAAGCACGGCTGCCGTGGCAGCCTTCGTCAAGCAGCTGAGATTGGACGCGCGCGCTGCAGATGCAGGAATCAAAGCCGTTAGAGACTTGTTCCAACAGATGTCGCTCGCTTGGCGTGGCTCCTCTGGTCCAGATTGGCTAGACCCGAGGAAGTCTCGTGTGAGACCGCCGTGCTTTATTCTTGGCGGAGCGCAGATCGCAGCCCGACTTGGGCGCGCGCGAGGTCTCGAAGCCGGCCCCTAATCAGAATTAGCTGCAACGCATGAGATTCGACTTCTGTTTGCCCCGTTGAAGTTTGAGACTTGGAGTTTTCCCATTTCGCGGTACAAATTACCCCGTGATCCACGACTTGTTTCCATCCGGTCCGTGGACGGGCTTTTACAATTACAACCCGAAGGACAAGCACC
>CAYIOH010000183.1:0-7671 GCA_964364975.1 uncultured Bifidobacteriaceae bacterium | reverse complement strand
CTTCCAGCAAGCTGCTCGACGTGTTGCCGGACGGCTTCACGACCGAAATCTGCCCCGCCGCCGAAAATTGGTGGCGCGAAGCCGCGAGCGTGCTGAAGCAAGGCAAGCTCCTGACGCTGGATTACGGGTTGAGCGCTGAAGAATTCTTCGCGCCGCAACGCGCGAACGGCACGTTGCGCGCCTACCACCACCATCGTCTGAGCGACGACGTGCTCGCCAACCCCGGCGAGCAAGACCTCACGGCCCACGTGAACTTCACCGCGATTCGGCGAGCGGGCGAGGGGGCGGGTTTGAAAACGGAAACGTTTGCGTCACAGACGCAGTTTCTGACTGGCATTGCGCAGCGCGCGTGGCAGGCAGGAAGTAATTTCGGCCCGTGGACGCGTGAGCACACGCACCAGTTTCAGACACTCACGCACCCGGATCACTTGGGACGTTCGTTCCGCGTGTTGCTCCAATCATCTGACGGCGGCTGAAATAGTAGGAATGTGAGGTCGGCCATTCCTGTATTTGCGAAGTGTGCAAACAACGAAGCGACGGAGCAAAAGCAGCCAACGCCCAAGCTCAGCGACCGGCGCTGGCAGCGCGCGTCCGCCGAAGCCGATGATGTTGTAAAACCAGTGACTCACAAACTCAAACGCATAGCGCCGGTTCGCTGCAGCACGGTTAGGCGGTAAATCATGAACACACATCAATATCCTCCGTCCCAGTAGGTGATAAGCAGTGCAGCCCCATATACTAGCTGAAACGGAGAAGTCGCAACGTCTCCGGCGATGGAGAAGGGCAGCAAAAAATAATACTCGTGATGTGGGTCATAAACAGCGAGGTATCCGGGTGGTTTCTCAGGCATCGGCAACTCGCTTGTATCTACTCCCTTCTTTGGCTTTTTCGCGTAATAAAGCCGACCATGCTTGAACACCTTATCGCCCCGCTCCAGCGTTGCGCTCTCTGACCTGTATCCGCCTGCCTTGTCTAAGACTTGGCTCGTCATGCAACCGGTCAAAAATGAGAGCAGCAAAGCCAAGCCCACCGAACGAAGAGTCCCTTGTTTGGTAATTGGCATAGTGGTGTCCGCGAGCCGCCTAACATTAAGATTCGGCCTTACTGAGCCGGAGTTCCCTTTGATGTGAAATGGCCTTATTCACGTAGTGAGTTTAGGGCCGGTAGCAAACTCGTGTCAAGCACATCGGCAAGGACTTACGCCACGAGCCTTGGCGGTGTATCTCGCCCGGCAAACTGGCTTTTCGGCTGGTAATATCGGTCTGACAAAAGCCATACTCAGTGTGGGTTTCGCAAACCAATATTCTATGCCTTCGACGCCGCAGGATGCAGCCGTCTGGTTCCCACAATGGGCGGAAGCGCTGGGTCAGCTCCGGTTGCTGGCGTTGCGCCGCCAACAATACCACCTGGCCATCATCCGGTATCTGCGTTACTGCAAAGAGACGCGCCAGCGGGCGACGGTGGCCGCCCGGAAACCACTTTTTGGTTTTGATTCAGCGTAAATTGTTTTCGGGGCTTCGTTCGTTGACAGCACCCGCGGTTTTGATAGCCTGCATTCACGGTTTTCTGCGGAATATCTCCGGGAATTGGAAATGAAAACGGGAAGGAAACGGACGATTTATGGCGAAAGCATCAAGAGCAAAGAAATACGTTTATTTGTTTGGAAACAAGCGGGCGGATGGCAATGGCTCGATGAAGCCGTTGCTCGGCGGCAAGGGCGCAAACCTCGCCGAAATGTCGCGCATCGGGTTGCCCGTGCCGCCGGGCTTCACCATCACCACCGAGGTCTGCACCTATTACTACGACAACAAGCGGACCTACCCGAAGGTCCTTGAGGCGCAGGCCCGCGACGGCATGGCCTTCCTCGAGAAGATCATGGGCACCAAGTTTGGTGACAAGTCGGCGATGCCGTTGCTCGTCTCCGTTCGTTCCGGCGCGCGCGATTCCATGCCGGGCATGATGGACACCATTCTCAACCTCGGCCTAAACGACGCCACCGTGCTCGCCCTGGTGACCGCGACGAAGAACGAGCGCTTTGCCTGGGATTGCTACCGCCGCTTCGTCCAGATGTACGGCGATGTCGTCATGGGCGTCCAGAAGGGCAAGGATGAGGATGACGAGCCGTTTGAAGTGGTCATCCACGGCTTCAAGCATGAGAAGTATCATGCCGACATCGAAGACTCCAAGCTCACCGCCGCCGACCAGCAGGAACTCGTCATCCGCTTCAAGGCGCTGATCAAGGAGCGCACCGGCAAGGAATTCCCGCAGGACCCGTGGAAGCAGCTTTGGGGCGCCACCGGCGCCGTGTTCGGCTCCTGGATGAACGACCGCGCCATTGTCTATCGCCGCAAGTACGGCATCCCCTCCGAATGGGGAACGGCCGTCAACGTGCAGGCCATGGTCTATGGCAACACTGGTGACACCTCCGGCTCCGGCGTCGCGTTCACGCGCAACCCGGCCAACGGCGTGAAGGAGTTCTACGGCGAATTCCTCATCAACGCCCAGGGCGAAGACGTCGTTGCCGGCGTCCGCACGCCCGAACCCGTCGCGCAGCTTGCGAAGGCAATGCCCGCCGCCCACACGGAACTCGACAACATCCGCAAGACCCTGGAGACACACTTCAAGGACGTGCAGGACTTCGAGTTCACGATTCAGGACGGCAAGGTCTTCATGCTCCAGACGCGCAACGGCAAGCGCACGGCGATGGCCGCGTTGAAGTTCTCCATGGACATGACCCGGGAGAAGCTCATTGACTGGAAGACCGCCATCCGGCGCAACCCCGCTGATCAGCTTGACCAACTCCTCGCGCCGATCTTCGAAGCGAAGGCCGAGAAGGCTGCCAGGGTGATCGCCAAGGGTTTGCCCGCCGGTCCGGGCGCTGCCTCAGGCAAAATGTATCTCAATGCCGAGCGCGCGGACGTCGCGGCGGCCAAGGGCGAGAAGGTTCTGCTCGTCCGCAACGAGACCACGCCGGAAGACCTGCGGGGCATGATCGCCTCCGAAGGCATCCTCACCGCGAAAGGCGGCGTCAGTTCGCACGCCGCGCTCGTTGCCCGTCAGATGGGCAAGGTTTGCGTCTGCGGCGCTGGTGCGCTCCAGATTGATTACGCCGCCAAGACCCTCACGACGGACGGCGTGACCTACAAGGAAGGTGACTGCCTCTCCATCAACGGCACCGTCGGTAACGTGTATGCCGGCCAGCTCCCGACCGCAGCGTCTGAAATCGTCCAGGTGCTTGTGGAGAAGTCGCTCGATCCGAAGCAGAGCGAGACTTACGGCATGTATGCCACCCTGATGAACTGGTGCTCCAAGGTCACCAAACTCCAGATCCGCACCAACGCCGACACGCCCGAGCAAGCCGAGAACGCCATGGCGTTCGGCGCCACGGGCATCGGCCTCACTCGCACCGAGCACATGTTCTTCGAGGGCGACCGCATTCACGCCATGCGCGAGATGATTCTGGCCGACAAGATTGAAGACCGGAAGCAGGCGCTTGCCAAACTGCTGCCCTACCAGAAGGGCGATTTCGTGGGCATTTTCAAAGCGCTCAAGGGCTACCCGGCCACCATCAGGTTCCTTGATCCGCCGCTGCACGAATTCCTGCCGCACGATCACGCCTCCCAGAACAAACTGGCCGAGAAGCTAGGCGTGCCGGTGGACAGAATCAGCCGGCGCGTGAAGGAACTCCATGAGTTCAACCCGATGCTCGGCTTCCGCGGTTGTCGTCTCGGCATCGTTTATAGCGAAATTTCCGAGATGCAGGCGCGCGCCGTCTTTGAAGCCGCCGCCGAAGTGCAGAAGGCCGGCATCAAGGTGAATCCCGAAGTCATGATCCCGCTCGTCGGGTTCAAGCGGGAACTCGACCTCCAGGTCGAAGTGGTCCATCGCGTTGCGAAGGAAGTCATGGCCGAGAAGAAGGTGAAGCTCAGCTACCTCGTCGGTACCATGATCGAAGTGCCGCGGGGCGCGCTCACCGCGGACGAGATCGCGCAGACCGCCGAGTTCTTCAGCTTCGGCACCAACGACCTGACGCAAATGTGCCTGGGCATGAGCCGCGACGATTCCGGCTCATTCCTGCCGGCGTATGCCGAGTTGGAAATCGTGAAGAAGAATCCGTTCGCCACGATTGACCAGTCGGGCACCGGTCAGCTCATCAAGATCGCCGTCGAGAAGGGCAACCAGACCCGGCCTGGCATCAAGCTGGGCATCTGCGGCGAACACGGTGGCGACCCTGAGTCCGTAAAGTTCTGCCATCGCGCCGGGCTGACCTACGTGAGCTGCTCGCCGTTCCGCGTTCCCGTGGCTCGTCTCGCCGCCGCGCAAGCCGCGCTGGAAGAAGAAGCCGCCAAGAAGGCGAAAACGAAGTAGCCGCCTGTTCGGAGGGACGCACTCCGCGATTCCCAAATTGAATTCACCAAAGCCGCTCTGGGAAACTGGAGCGGCTTTTTACTTTCGCAACCTGCATCGCCTCCAGCGAGCGGGAAGGTGACCCGGCCGGCAAGCGCGATTTCACCGGTTCCGGCGCGAGTCTTCAACGCGTGCATTTTTGGTTGACGGCCTGGAACGCAGCCTGCCACAACTCCATACCGTGTCCGACAACACAACCGCCCCATTCCCCTCTGCCACCGCAGGGCGTCTGCCTTTCATGGATCATCTGCGATGGGGAGTGGTCGCGCTCGTGGTCACTCTCCACGCGGCTGTCACCTACAGCGGTATTGGCGGCTGGTATTACCACGAGCCGGCCAAGCTCGGCACGACATCGCTGTTAACCTTCCTGACGTATGAGCTGCATCTCCAGGCTTTCTTCATGGGGCTGTTGTTCTTTGTTGCGGGTTTCTTTGTCCCGGGCGCATACGACCGCAAGGGCGCGGGGCGGTTTCTCAAGGACCGCATGCTGCGGCTCGGCGTACCCACGGCGTTTTATGCTTTGGCAATTGAACCTGCTATTTTCTACACGGTGCTCTTCCAAAAAGGATCGCCGCCACCGGCATTCTGGGAGGCGTATCCGGCCTACCTCTTGAACCTTCAGGTGCTGGCCGGAACCGGGCCTCTCTGGTTTACCTTCGCGTTACTGGTGTTCACGCTGTTCTACGCCGGGGCCAGGCTGTGGCGCGGTTCCTCAGTCTGGAAGCCGGCAGCCAACAGACTCCCCAGCCACACCGAAGTGGCGGGGTTCATCTCAGTGATCGCCTTGGTGACATTCCTGGTGCGGATCGTGCAACCGATTGGCACGGACGTCATCAACATGCAACTCTGCTTCTTTCCGCAGTATATTGGCTTGTTCGTCGTGGGCATGGTGGCGTATCGCGGGGATTGGCTGCTCAGGATCCCACGGACCTTCGGTCTGTTCTGGTTGCGGTTGGCGGTGATCGCGGGGCCGGTACTGTGGGTGGGCATCCTGGTGGGTGGGCGTGTCTGGTCTGGAGACTTCTCGCTCATCGTGGGCGGAGTGCGCTGGCAAAGTGGCCTGTATTGCCTTTGGGAATCGCTGTTCTGTACCGGTGTGTGCCTCGGATTAGTCGTGACCGTCCGCGATGCCTTCAACCGGCATACGGCGCTGACGCGCTTCCTCTCCACCAACTGCTTCGCGGTGTATGTTTTTCACGCCCCGATCCTGATTGGGCTGACCGTGGCTTTGCACGGCCTCGCGTGGTCGCCGTTGGCAAAATTCCTCCTGCTCAGCGTGGTGGGTCTGATCGTCAGTTTTATGGCGAGTCATTTTGTACTGCGCCGGATTCCGGGATTGCGTCGGATCCTCTAACTGGCGCGGTAACCTCGCCGCTGCGCCACTGGCATTAAAGGCAAGCAATCAACACTTCCCGAGACCACATCCACCTCCAATCGCTGCCGGATTAATGCGTAGGTCCTCGTGGCCCTCGTGGGTTTGGGCTTTGCAAGGAGTCCCCGTTGTCGTAGTTATTCCGCTCCCGCGAAAGCGGCTGATGTATGAAACCCGACGTGGAAATCTACGACACCACCCTGCGTGACGGTTCGCAGGGCGAAGGCATCAATTTCTCAGTCATGGACAAGCTCCGCATCGCCGAGAAACTCGACGCCTTTGGGGTTCATTACATCGAAGGCGGCTGGCCGGGCAGCAATCCCAAGGACATCGAGTTCTTTGCGCAGGCGAAGAAGCGCAAGTTTAAGAACGCCAAACTCGCCGCGTTCGGCTCGACGCGCAAGAAGGGTGTGGCGGTCGAAAAAGACGAACAAGTCAGACTGCTCGTTAAAGCCGGCACGCCTGTCGTCACGATCTACGGCAAGACTTCCATGCTGCACGTGAAGGAGGTCTTGCGCTGCACGCCGGACGAAAACCTCGCCATGATCGGCGACACCGTGCGCTTCCTGAAAAACCACGGCAGGTTCGTCATTTACGATGCTGAACATTGTTTCGACGGCTACAAGCTTGATGCCGAATACGCCCTGGCCACCTGGCACGCGGCGGAAAAGGCGGGTGCGGACTTTGTCGTGCTCTGTGACACGAACGGCGGTTGTTTGCCGAACGAAGTTGCCGCCATCACCAGGGCCGCGGTCGGCAAACTGAATTGCCGCGTCGGCATCCATACCCATGACGACATTGGCGTCGGCGTGGCCAATGCGCTGGCTGCGCTTGACGCTGGCGCAACGCACGTGCAAGGCACGATCAACGGCTACGGCGAGCGAACAGGCAATTGCAATCTAACCAGCGTCATCCCGTGCGTCGCGTTGAAAATGAACAAGACCTGCGTGCCCGTGAAGTCGCTGGCGAAGCTGAAGGAGCTTTCGCAATTCGTGGATGAGATCGCGAACATGCGTCACAACCCGCGCCTGCCGTGGGTCGGTTCGGCGGCGTTTGCGCACAAAGGCGGCACGCACGTCAACGCCGTGCAGAAACTCGCGGCGAGCTACGAGCACGTTGACCCGTCGCTCGTCGGCAACGCGCGCAACGTGCTCATCAGCGACCTCGCCGGGCGCAGCAACATCGTGATGAAGGCGCGGGAGCTTGGCTTCAAGCTCACAAACGAGACGCCGGAGTTGAAGGACATCCTGGCCACGGTCAAGCAACGCGAGCACGAAGGTTACGAATACGAAGCCGCCGAAGCTTCCATGGCCTTGCTCATCCGCGGCATTCTCGATCACAATCCCGAATTGCTGTTCACGGTGGAAACCTACCACGTCTCGATGCGACGTGACGCAAAGGAATCCGTTTGCGAAGCCACCGTGCGGGTGCGCGTCGGCAAACAAGTTCATCATGAGGTTTCGGAGGGCGACGGCCCCGTGAACGCGCTCGACGGCGCGTTGCGTTCCGCACTGGTGAAGTCCTTCCCCAAGCTCAAGAAGGTTTCCCTCACCGACTACAAGGTCCGCATCCTCGACACCGCCACCGGCACCGCTGCCAAAACGCGCGTGCTCATCCAATCCACTGATGGCAAGCGCGAATGGGGCACCGTCGGCGTGAGCGAAAACATCATCGAAGCCAGCTTGCAGGCGCTGGCGGATTCGATGGAATACGCGTTGCTCCGGAAATGATTTCAACCACCAATAAACACGAATCAACACGAATGGGAGGAAACTTTATTCCGGGTTGAATTCGTGTCTATTAGTGTTCATTCGTGGTTAATCCTATGTCCGAAATTTCCAAAGCCTACGAACCGCAGTCCGTCGAAGACAAATGGTATCAGTTCTGGCTCG
>CAYIOH010000182.1:0-7673 GCA_964364975.1 uncultured Bifidobacteriaceae bacterium | reverse complement strand
GCCGGAGAGAGGGGCATTCGAGTAAACGTTCCTCCTCTCCCCAGCCCTCTCCTCCGCGCGAGTGGAAGAGAGGGAGAAGCTCCCTGACCGCCAGTTCCAGTCGCACCCGGGGTCAGCCGCAGTATTGACACAACTTCGGCCCGGGAGTAGAACCCCGGACGGAAACTGCGGTGACCTTGAAATGGATTGCGGCGGCGTTGAACATGGGCACTTGGACTCACGTGGCCAACCGTCGGCAAAACGCGAAAGGCAAAAATGAATCGCGTCAACAAGACGTACTCGGCTTTGTGTCAATACTCCGGACTGACCCCTTCACGTTAGTATTGATGAACGTTGTCAATCCAACTTTGTCAGGCAGATTGACTTATTAAAGAGAGAGTTTGTTCAGTGAAGCCAAGTCCTTTCAAATTCACTATCGGCCGGGGTTCGTGGGCCGATCAGATTCGGTACTACACGGCGGAGATCAACCCGCATTACTGGGCAGGCTTTCTGCCTTTAAACGATGAGGGAATTGTGGGTATTGAGCAAAGCGTTGGAAGACGTCTTCCAGCGGATTTTAAGGCGTTTCTTCGTGTCTTCGGTTGCGGCAATTTTCCAGAGCCGTTTGGGGGCAATATTTATACGCCAGAGCAATTCGTTCATGGTTGTTACGGCCATTTGTTCATGATTTTGGGCAGTAGCAAATGGGCATCGAATGAAGAACATAGGCGTTTTTACACAAGCCATGGAACATTCAATCCTGTGCCAGAGAAGTACACGCCGGAAGCATTACTGTTCGAGGGGGTCCATCTTCTGGATCTACTTCAGTTTGGGACTGACGGCGGCTGTGGTTACCACCAAGTTTACGTTGGTGAGCCAAAGGGGACAATCGGTTACTGTTTGTTGACTCCTGATGCGACAATGGAAGACGAGTCGCCTTCCTTTTCGGAGGGGCTTAGACGGATTTTGACACATCATTGGCAGTGGGGTGAGCCGGAGGAGTTGCCTGGCGGTTTGAACGTGGATTTCGAGCCGTAAAGGGGTCGCTCCTTACTATTGACACCGGTTCCGGATGGCAAGTGAACGGCAAACAATGGCATGACATTTGTCACCCATTTGAAAAACAATACCGAAGCAGGTTGGCCTCCCAAGCCCGCCACCAGTGGATTTTCCCAAGTAAGCGGTTCGGTTGCCTTCCCAAGGCCGCTACAAGTTGGTTGCCCCAAAGGAGACGTGCGCTTTGCGAAACGTGGTTGCGAATCGTGGTCTTGGAGTTCGCGGTCGCCAAAGCAAAAGTTCGCCCTCTCCCCCTCCCAACCTCCCCCTCTCGGATTTTGCGCGGGGAGAGGGGGCGGAGGGGGAGAGGGCCAAAATTAACTCCCGGGTCGCTCAGCGTGGTTTGGTTTCCTTTTCGCCGCGGCGCAGGACACTCTCCATCTCGTCAGGATCATCCAGCGGGAAGGACGGCAGCTTGCGCGCTTTGCCATAATCGGGGTCCTTGGGGTCTTTGGCCTTCTCCGGGTCAAAGATGCGCGGGTCCACCGGCACACGCTGGTAGGGACGGAAGTCCGGCTTCGTCGTGAAGCAGTCAGAGAAATCGTTCGCCAAGGCGTCGAACATGTTCAGCGGCGGGAGGCCGAAGATTTCGTAGAGCGTGCGGTGCATGCTGACGATGGTGGTGTGACGATGCGAGACGTTGCTGCGTTTCGCCCACGGGCTGATGACCAGCAATACGCTGCGCTGTGCATCCACGTGGTCGGGTTCGCCGCCCGAATCATCCTGCGTCACGAAGATCGCCATGTTCTTCCAGTACGGGGTGCGCGTCAGGAACTCGACGATCCGGCCCAAGGCCAGGTCGTTGTCCGCCATCCAGGAAGCCACGTAGGGATAGCCCCGGTCGGGGCGCAGCCCGCTGCCGTGGTCGTTGCAAATCGCGATGTTGATGAACTGCGGGAAGGCGTGCTTGCCATTCAGGAATAGTTTCTCCACATCCTGCATGAACCAGTGGGCGCGGTACTGATCGGGGATGTTCATGTTGAAGATCGGAAACTCGCGGCAGGTGTTGTCGTACAGGACCTTCGGCATCGGAATGTTGACGACTTCGCGTGCGCCGGTGGGATGCTCGTTTTCCTCTTCTTCGACGCCCGGAAACTCAAAACCCTCGCCGTAGTTGCGGAACCGGATGCCGCTTCTCGCCAAATGTTCCCACATTGAGCCAGCCTCCGGATAGTCCTCCGGAATGAGCGAGCCGTTCGACCCCATCGCGTAGCGGCGGCCCGGTGCGCTGCTGTCCTTCTTGAACGACCAACCGACCGAGTAGGTCATCTGCATGAGGTTGTTCGGCTGCACCCCCACCAGCCAGCGATGCCCGACGCCGGAGAACTCCGGCTCCATGTAAAAGTTGTCGCTCACCGTGAACTGCCGCGCCAGAGCGTTGTGATTGACCATCACGCCCACGTCTTCCAGCGTCGGCTGCCCCTCCTGCTGGATCGTCTGGTGCAATCCCCAGCGCAACAAACTTGGATCGTGCTTCGCCCCGGGGATGCGGTCGAAGATGGTGTCGTAGGTGTGGTTCTCCTTCGTGATGAAGACCACGTATTTGATCTGCTTCGAAATCTTGCCGGGCAGGGTCGGGATGACGGGCGAAGACAGTGCTTCCCGGTCGGTGCGGCGATCCGCGATGCCGTTGTAAGCCAGCACGTCCGCGGTCATCACCTTGAGCGCGCTGTCGGACGGCACATCGAGGATGCTGACGACGCCGCGCATGCCGAGGAAATCACTCTTCGGAATTTCCTGGCCTGCGTTTGGACCGTTGCCGAAGCCGCGAAAGCAGATGCAAACGAGCTGTCGCCCGTCCGGCGAGAGCGCGACGCGATACGGGTACCACGCGGTCGGGATGTGTCCGAGCACCGCCAGCGTCTTCGCATCCAGCACGGCGATGGCGTTGATGCCCATCTCGGCGACGTAAAGGCGTTTGCCATCGGGCGAAACAGCCATGCCCGACGGACTAACGCCCCGCACTTGCGCCACCAAGGGAGAGGGAACGATGCGTTGCTTCGCCGCGATCTTGTTTTTCGCGAGGTCAATGCGCTCGATTAGGTCGTTGTTGCCGTTCGACACAAAGAGCGCCTCGCCGTGCGTCGTCAGGAAGTTCGGAGCGCTGCCGCCCACGGTCTTGCCGTTGTCCGACGGCGCGCCGACCAACAGGCCGGTTTTCAAACGGCTGATGACCTTTGGCGCTGCAGGATTCGCAACGTCCACGCCCCAGACGGAAAACGATTCGGGCACGTTCGGCTCGCCCAAGCCGGGAATCTTCCGTCCCTCGAATTCCACGCCATCGCGCGCCTCCTTGCTCGGATAGCCGAACGGCGGAAACGTCAAGCCGCGCTTGTCAAAGCGGTCATCCGCCGGCGGCGGCACCGGGCTGTATTCGAACAATCCGATGTTCGCGACGTACACCTTCTCTCCCACCACCGACAACGCATAGGGATATCGTCCCACCCGCACCGAGCCGACCACCTGTTGCCGTTCGGCGTCAATCACCACGACGCGGAAGTTGGTGACATCCGCGCAGTAAAGATATTTTCCATTACCGCTCACTTTCACATCCACGGCGTAACTGTCCTCGTATTTGCGTCCACCGAGTTCCGTGTTCAGCGACACCTCGGCGATCTTCTCGTGCGACGCCACCTCGTAGAAATAGATGGCGCCCGTTTCGCCGCTGCTCCAGTAAAGCGTCCGGCCATCCGGCGAGAAGTCCGCGCCCCCGGCGTTGGTGGGCTTTTCTTTCTTGCCGCCCGTTCTCTGATACGTGGGCGGATTGATCACGGCCACCGCCGGCCTCGTTTCGCGCCATTCGGTGATGATCTGTCCCACGCCGTCACTGGCGACAAACAACGTCCGGCCGTCTCGGCTCATCGCCAACCCATACGGAAATCTGGCAACCGGCAGATGCCGGCCCGCCGGCTTCAGGTGGCGGCCATTCGAGAGAATGGTCAGCCCGTTGGGATCGTGTTTCGCATAGGTTTCGACCGAGGGCGCATGAAGATAGGGCTGAACGGCGGCGCAAGCCGTCAGGGCAAGGCCCGCCAGGATGGTGACGGCAGTATTCAATTGTAATGACATGGGTGTCTCCCGTTTGCGGGCAAATGTTGATTTCGATTTTTTCTGGACGACTCCAAGCGGGTCATATTCTTCCAGTCGCTCTGGATACCGGTCCAAAGACAACACCGATGCTGAACCATCCTTTCAGGTTTGTCCATCTCCAGCACAGCGGGTAGTGCCCGAATTTGGATTTGGAAGGTGGCCTTGCCGCGATTTGGTGGACACGAGTCATGGAGCGGGCAACGCACGCCCTCAATGCTTGCTTGGCTCGCTGATGCACCACAGGTGCTGGTGGGTGCGGATGAACATGTCCCCATCCGAAACCGCCAGCGATGCGTTCATCGTTTCGCCGCCAATCGAGTTTGTGGCGAGACATTCGAACTTCGGTCCGACGCGTAACACGAACACATCCGCGTTCTGATTCGGCACGTAAAGCCGGTCGCCAGCTAGGACGGGCGAAGACCAGGAAGAGTTGCGCGCTCCGCTGCCGGTGAGTCTCTCGTCCCAGACGCTTGCGCCGGTCTTCAAATCGAGGCACTGCGCAAAGCCCATGGCGGTAACCTGGTAGATACGTCCTTGGTGAACCAGGCCAGACCCGATGCAGGCTTTGCTGCTGGGCGGATCAGAGTGCCAGACGCGATGCGTGGCTGCGACATCGCCGCGTCCGCCGGGGCGAATGGCCATGGCACAATTGCGGAAGCCGGTTTCGTTCACGACCACCAATCCGTCTCCAGAAAAGGGTGATCCATAGGCGCAGGTGTTGTGGCCGCCACACCTCCAGAGCGGCTCGCCGGTCTTCGGCGACAGGGCTTGCACGCGAAGCTCCAGCGCCACGACCAGTTCATCGTGCCCGTCGGCTCGCACTACGAGCGGCGTCGAGCACGAGCCAGAAACCTCGGCCACCGTGTTGTAGCCTTGGTTTTTCCATTCCGCCGCCGTGGTGCCAAAATCTTCCCACTTCGCGTCCGCCGGGATAGGCGGCACGTCAAACTGCCAGACCGTTTTCCCCGTTCGCTTGTCTAGCGCGATGACGAAACTCCGCTGGCCCGGCCCGAAATTCAGGATCAAGAGATCGCCGTAGAGCACCGGCGAAGCCGCGTAACCCCACACGTGCGATTGCCGGCCCAAGTCACGCCGCCAGAGCTCCCGGCCCTCGAAGTCGTAGCAATAAACGCCCGCCGAGCCAAACCATGCCAGCACACGCTCGCCATCCGTCACCGGCGACGGCGAGCAATAGGGGTTGTTGTCGTGCGTGAGTTCCTTTTCCGTCCAGATCGGTCCTTGTTGCCAGAGCAACTTTCCGTCGCGCCGGTCGAAACACATCAACGTCCGGCGGCTCGCCTTGGGGACAGCTTGGGTGACGAACACGCGGTTGCCCCACACGATCGGCGTCGAGTTGCCGCGGTCCGGCAGCGGCACGCGCCAGCGCAAATTCTCGTTCGTGCTCCAGCGCAAGGGCAGGCTCGTTTCTTGGCAAATGCCATTGCCGTCCGGACCGCGCCAGGTCGGCCAGTTCTCCGCGGTGGCGGGAAGCACCAAGGCGACCACGAGCGCGATTGCGATCAGCATACGACGCGCTTTCTCTTCGAATTCGAGCGCTTCGATGAGTTGGGAGAGTCTGGCTGGCTTCATCGGCTTGAGAATAGTCCTGGCCGGGACAACCGACAATAGCCATGCGAGCGCCGTCGTTCCGGAGGCGCAGCTCAGTTAATGACCACGGAGCCACCGGCATCTGATTAACACCCAACTTTAGTTGGGTGTGAGGCCCGCGCAACGGAACTTAACCGCTTCAGCGGTTTCCCGCCCACCAAACCGCTAAAGCGGTTAAGTCCCCGGGCGGCGCTGATCACCCAACTAAAGTTGGGTGTTAATGAGAGCCCTGGATCGGTCGCCAGAAAGTGAGATGCGTCCCTTTCCGGACCAGGAACTGAAGTGCAGGGCAATTTCCACCGGGCTGGAGGGGAGGCGGATCAAACAAGCCGTGACAAATCAGCGGTCGCAAATACCATTTAACGATGAACGAGCGCGGCGAAATGGCGGACGGAAATTGTAAACGGAAAATGCGGACTTGTTTGCGCTGGGTTGCGCGGCTCACCGGCGGATTGGCCGTCCTGGTCGTAGTGGTTTGCTTGTTCTGGCTGCGTGGCGCGCTCTACAACCGGTTCGTTCAATTTCCGCGCGAGGAAGCGGCGTGGCAAGCCATCCGCGCGGAACGGCAGCCCATCGCAGATAACGCAGGATGGAACGAGTATCGCGGCATCCTGCACAGTCATTCCCATCTTTCGCACGATTGCGAAGTGCCGTTCGAGGACATTCTGAAGGCGCTCAACATCGCAAAGCTCGATTTCATCTGCCTCAGCGATCATTCCACGGAGGGCCGTGCGGACTTCGCGTTGCAATGGCGTGGGATTCACGATGGGAAACTTTTCATCCCCGGATTCGAGATGAAGGAGGGGATGATGCCCTTCGGCGTCGCGTCCGGCGTGGTGCTCAGCAATCGAACGGATGCCGCGATCCTGGCAAGACAGATTGTTGCGAACGGGGCCGTGCTTTTTTATGCGCATCCCGAAGAACCGCGCGAGTGGAACCGGCCGGAACTCACCGGCATGGAAATCTACAACCTCCACACGGATTTCAAACGTCAACGCGGCGGAATACGCGTCCTGCTGCCCGATCTGCTCCTGAACTTGCGTCTCTACCCGGATCATATTTATCAATCCATGTTTCGCCGGCCCGTGGAGTTTTTGCGCCGATGGGACGATTTGAACCGGACGCGCCACATCACCGGCATTGCGGCTAACGACTGTCATCAGAACGTGGGATTTCGCGGAATCTACACGGAGGCGGACACAATTCGGGTGGAGGACACCAGCCCCCAGACCTTGAAGGAATTTAAGTTGAACTGGTTCACCCGGCCCCTGGCGCGCCTGTTGTTTGGCCCGTTGGTGACGGATCGGAAACTTTTCCACGTGCAACTGGACCCCTACGAGCGCTCGGCGCGTTTTGTGAACACCCATGTTCTGGCCCGCGAATTGAGTGAGCCGGCTATCCTCGATGCACTGCGGGCCGGCCGGGTGTTCGTGGGTTTTGACATGATCGCGGACAACTCCAGTTTCCGATGGTACGCCAGCGATCAGTCCGGATCGGCGGTCATGGGGGAAACGTTTGCGTTCTCCAACGCGACACGCTTGCATGCGCGGTCGCCGTTGCCGTGTCGTTTCACCATCGTCAAGGACGGGAGCGTCGTTCACCAACAGGAAGGCCGCGAAATGGACTGGACGCCATCCGGACCAGGCAAGTACCGCGTCGAGGCCGAGGTTAAAGTGCGCGATGAATGGGTGCCGTGGGTTTACGCGAACCCGATCCAACTGCAATAATTATTGACAACCCTTCCCCGTTCTGTCTTAATCGCACCGTCCTATTTGGGAAAAGAATATGACGCCCCGCAAACGACAATCCTACTCCGGTCGTTTGTCGTCTTCATCTCCCCGTCCTCGGCTCGCCGGTCACGGCTCGCCGGTCACGGCTCGCCGGTCACGGCTCGCCGGTCACGGCTCGCTGATTTCTATGAAATCAGCGATTCCCAGGGA
>CAYIOH010000181.1:0-7679 GCA_964364975.1 uncultured Bifidobacteriaceae bacterium | reverse complement strand
AATCTTTTCCAGATTGCGCGTCTGCGCGGGGGAAAGTTCATCGTCGAAGATGACCGTGTCCACGTTCTGCTGGCTGCAGAACCTTGCGAACTCGTCTGCTTTGCCCTTGCCGATGTAGGTGGCGGGATTGAGGGTTTCGACTTTTTGCGTGCCCTCGCCGATGACTTCGCCGCCGGCGGTCTCAGCCAATTCACCAAGTTCGTCCAGCGACTCGCGCAGGTTTGCCGCGCCGCCGGATTTTAGTTCCACCCCGACGAGAAAAACGCGTTCAGAGCGGGTGTCGCGGGTTTGGACCAGTGCTTTCAAGGTGACAGGAAAATTTACGAGCGATAAACGTCTTTGCGATGCCGCACGCGCTGAATCTCGATGAGCTTTGATCCAGCGACAACTTCGTAGACCACCCGGTAATCTCCGAGGCGGATGCGATAGGCGTGCGCCGAGCCGCTCAACTTTTCAACTCCATGGGGAAAGGGATTGCTGGCCAAAGCTTCGACGGCTTCGATGACCTGGTCCACGGTGGCGGGTGGCAGACGGCGCAGGTCTTTCTTAGTGGATTTTTTCCACTCGATGCGAAAGGCCATGATGTTTCAAGCTCCGTTTGAATTCCGCGTGGGGAATGGTTTCCTCGTCGCGCCGTTCGGCGATGACCGCGAGGTCGTCCATGTCTTCGAGAAGTTTCTGGTAGTCTTCCACGGGCAACACCACGGCGGTCTTCTTGCCCTTGCCGTTGGTGAGATATTGCACGGTTGCGCTCATGGCTTAACCATATCCTGCCCCGGCAGGTTGTCGAGTGTGACTTGCGATTTGGTGTGGATTTGCGGCGGATTTCTGCGACACTGTGCGTCTGATGAAGCCGATTATAAAACTTTTGCTCGAAGGCGGCAGCCTGACCACCGCACAAATGGCGCAGGTGCTCAAGCTGTCGGAGGCCGACGTGAACCGCGAATTGGACCGGTTGAAACAACAGCGCGTGCTGCTGGGTTTCCGCCCCGTGCTGAATCTCGCCTTGGAAGACGCCGAACTGGTGCGCGCGGTCATCGAAGTGCGCATCACACCCGAACGCGGCGGCGGCTTCAACCGCCTCGCCGAACGCATTTCACGCTTCGACGAAGTGGAATCCTGCTACCTCATGTCCGGCGGCTACGACCTGCTGGTTTTCGTGCGCGGCTCCAGTTTGCAAAAAGTCGCGGCGTTCGTTTCCGAAAAGCTCGCCACCCTCGAAGGCGTGCTGTCCACCGCCACGCATTTCATGCTGCGTTCCTACAAGGAACACGGCTTCATGCTGGACGCGCCCGCGCAGGAAAACGAACGGCTCAAGGTGTCGCCGTAAGCCAATTTCAGATTTGAGATTTCAGGTTTGAGATTCACCGCGAATGGACACCGCCCGCTACATTGCTAAGCACGTCGTCAACCTGCCCAAGTCAGGCATCCGCGACTTTTTCGAGATCGTCTCGAAAATGAAGGACGTTATTTCGCTCGGCATCGGCGAGCCGGATTTCGACACGCCGTGGCACATCCGCGAAGCCGGTATTTACGCGCTGGAAAAGGGTAAGACCCATTACACCTCCAACCTCGGCCTCATTGAACTGCGCCGCGCCATCAGCCGTTACGTCGAAAAGAACTTTTCCATCAGCTACCAGCCCGAAGACGAAATCCTCGTCACCGTCGGCGTGAGCGAGGCGCTGGATATTGCCTGCCGCGCGCTCATCAACCCCGGCGACAAGGTGATGTTTCACCAGCCGTGCTACGTCAGCTATTCACCGAGCATCACGCTCACGCATGGCGTGGCCGTTCCCGTGCCGACGTTCGCGAAGGACAATTTTGCGCTGACCGTCGAGGCCCTCCGCGCCGCGTGGCAGCCCGGCTGCAAACTGCTCATGCTGAACCTGCCGTGCAATCCCACCGGCGGCACTTGCGACCGCGCGCAAATCGAAGCCATCGCGAAGTTCGCCGTGGATAAAGATTTGGTCGTGTTGAGCGACGAGATTTATTCCGAACTCACCTTCGAAGGCGTCCACACCAGCATCGCCAGTCTGCCCGGCATGAAGGAGCGCGTGATATTCCTGCACGGATTTTCCAAGGCGTTCGCCATGACCGGCTGGCGCATCGGCTACGCCTGCGGCCCGGCGGCGCTCATCGAGGCGATGATGAAGGTGCATCAATACTCCATGCTCTGCGCGTCCATCATCAGCCAGGAAGCCGCCATCGAAGCGCTCGTGCGCGGCGCGGACGGCATGAAGGCGATGCGCGACCAATACCATCGCCGCCGCGACTTCATCGTGCGCCGGTTCAATGAAATCGGCTTGAAATGCCACCTGCCGCGCGGCTCGTTCTACGCGTTTCCGTCCGTGGAAGCGACCGGGCTGAACGAAAAAGATTTTGCCATCGGCCTGTTGCAGGCGGAAAAAGTGGCCATGGTTCCCGGCACAGCGTTCGGCGCGAACGGCGCGGGTTTCTGCCGCGCGTGCTTCGCGACCAGCTATGAACAACTCATCGAAGCCAGCAACCGCATCGAGCGGCATGTGCAATCGCTGGCGGCGAAGCGATAGGAGGCCGTGCGCCCAATGAAACTGCCCAACGTTGACCGCGCGGGTGTGCCAGGCAGAAAAATCACGCATTACCTTCTCTCTCCCACACATCGCGACGGCCAACACAAAGCGGAATTCTTCCACAGCTTCGGATTCAATCCGGAGACATGGGAAAAACTGGCCGCTGCCTTGTTGAATCACGCGCGCAATCATGAAGTCGCCAGTGTAGTCTCCACACCCTTCGGCACGAATTACGTCATCGAAGGCCCGCTCGCCGCGCCGGACGGACGGACGCCGAACGTGCGGTCGGTTTGGTTTATTGCCAACGGAGCGGAAACCGCTACATTAGCCACAGCATACCCGTTGGATGCCTGATACGATGATCAAAGAACTCGACAGCGTGGCGTTGACGACCGATTTGCCGGAGCATGGTCTGGCCAAGGACGACATCGGCACCGTTGTGCTCGTTCACGAAGGCGGCAGGGGCTTCACGGTGGAATTCATGACCCTGACCGGCAAGACCATTGCCGTCGTCACCCTGCTCGCCAACCAAGTCCGGTTGATCGCCAAAAATGAGATTGCCCACGCACGGGCATTGGCGGTCGCGGCTTGACGGAGAAGGCGCCATGGTTCCCGGCACGGCGTTCGGCGCAAACGGCGCGGGTTTCTGTCGCGCGTGCTTCGCGACCAGCTACGAACAACTCATCGAAGCCAGTAACCGCATCGAGCGGCATGTTCAGTCACTGGCGGCGAAGGGTTAATTCTTGGCCGCTTCTTTGCGCCAAGATTTGATTTCTTCGGACGTTGCGGGCGATGGCCAAACCACATCCTTGCCGCGCCACATCCCTCGGTAAGTTTGGCTGGGTTTGGCGGGCGACGGATCGCCACCATCATCGTGTCCATCGTCACCGACGGAATATAGCAGCCATGTTCCATCGGTATTGAGACGATACTTCATCGGCTTGCCGTCCATGTAGTCAGTCGGGACGGATGGGAGAAATTCCGGCACAAGCACACTTAAATCCGACGCAGGTTTCCCGTGACGGAGTGAATAACGCTTCAAGGCGATGGCGCACAAAACCATTGAGCGGTCGGTTTCACCCCGCATGGATTTCACCATTGCCAGCGAAAGCGAGGCGAGTGACTGCGCCGACATGCCGAACCGCCAATCGTCGTAAAAGTTTTGCGGCGGAGCTTTGCCAAGTCCAAACCAATACTCCTCCACTGACTGCGCCGCCTTCTGCGTGCCGGTGGAATGGTCTTCAAGGAGTTGTTGCATACAATCCAAATAAACTCTTTCGTCTTGATCGAGCCAAGCAAACCGCCAGACCCGACAGTAAATCTGCTTTCTGAAAAATTCCTGCTGCCACCAATGGCCCCCCGCAGAATCATCATCCCCGGTCAAAGTCTGCAGCCAAACTGGGAACATATACGTGTACGTCTCCTCATTCGATTTCCTGAAGCGCTCATAATAAGTATCGCCGTCCGCCCGCTCCACCCGAAGGCTGCGAACCATGTTCGTCGCGAACGCATTTTTCCCCCAAGCTGCTTGAATCTGTGCCAGTTGTTCATCGGTCCAAACATCAGCCTGCAAAGCTTCCCAAGTAGTTCCTAGATTGATTGACGAAATGGCGATGCGCACCAATTCGCTAATGAGGATGCGGTCATTTTCCAAAACTCTAGGAACGGTTATGGCCGCGAGTAAGTCCTCAAGCGCGACCTGATTTTCTCCGTTACGCAACGATTTCTGCCAATCTGCTCCAAACCATTGAGAGAGCGACTTGGCCGGCGAAAGATGGAGCAGACTCATCTCAAAACCCCGCGAGTGATCCAGTTTGAAATCAAACGCAGGCTTCTTGAGGACAACACGAAGTTCTTCCAAAGTTTGCTTGTTGGTGGCTAAATCCAAAGACACCTCTTCCCAAGTATTGGTTGTTTTTTCATCAACCCAGAAATTCTCACGGAAGCCCACCATCGCCTTTCCCGGAGCAATCAATTTCATTTTGGGTGGATAATTTTTCGGGATGACTTTTCCTTCCTGAATCAAACCTTTGAGCCGTAAAACTTCGGACGCGCCATTGTCAGCATCGGCGACCGGTGGTGCAATCAACTTGCCGACATCAAGCGTTTCGCCTTTGGCGATCAGTTCACGCTTGTAACTGGCAAGCGAAATCTGACCACGCACCCGTTCAAACAGCAGGAAGATGAAAAGAAGAACGAACGACGCGAGCAAAACTTTCAACACGAGTTTGAGTCGTCGCTTGAACATGGTCGGAAACTATTCGGTCAGCCGCGCTTTCACAAGCGCAACCACGGAAGCGGGGGAATCGTCGCACATCAATTCAATCCACTGCAAGCTCGCGTGCTTGCGAAACCAAGTCATCTGCCGCTTGGCGAACTGGCGCGTTTTGGTTTTCACCAACTCAATCGTTTCAGACAATGAGCGCGCACCCCGCAGATGTTCGACGACCTGCCGGTAGCCGATGGCTTGCATCGCGGTTTTGTTCTGTTCAAGACCGTGGTTGAGCAGGCGGCGTGTTTCCTCGACCAACCCGGCGGCAAACATCTTATCCACGCGAACGTTGATGCGGGCGTGCAAATCTTCCTGTTTTCGCGTTAGCGCCAAGATGGTAAGGACGGCGCGCTGCGCCGTCCGGTCATCGCAGCGCGATGACCCTACCGTGTCAGCCTCGCCCCACGGGGCGCGCAGCGCGGAGAATGGTTTGCCCGTCAGCCGGATGACTTCCACGGCGCGGATGACGCGGCGCGGATTCTTCTGGTCAATCTTGGAGAACGTAACCGGGTCGCGCTGTTCCAGTTCGCGGAGCAAGTCAGCCAGCGGCGCGGCTTCGAGTTCGGCGCGTAGTTTCGGATCGCCGACAGGCGCTTCGCCCAAACCCTCGAGGAACGCCTTGAAGTAAAGCCCCGTGCCCCCGCAGAAAATCGGCACGCGCCCGTGCGATTGAATTTCCGTCACCGCCTGGCGCGCGAGTTCCACGAACTTCGCCGCGTCGAATGGCGCGGTCAAATCCACCACGTCAATCAGGTGATGCGGCACGCGGACGCGCTCGGCGGGCGTTGGTTTTGCCGTGCCGAGGTCCAGCCCGCGATACACCTGCATCGAGTCCACCGAAATGATTTCGCCGCCCAGCTTTTCCGCCAGGCAGAGCGCGATCTCCGATTTGCCCACGGCAGTCGGTCCGGCGAGGAAAATCGGGCGAGGAGGGAGGATGTCGCCCGCCTTCGCTTCGCTTCGGCACGGCGATGATGGAGGATGGATTTCGTGGGCGTTTGCCATCTTCCATCCTCCATCTGCTATCTTCGCTTCTCCGCACGCGGCCGCAGCGTCCAAAACAGAACCGCGCCAGCCACGAAAATCCCGACGCTGACCAGGTGCGCCGGCGTCAGCCCGCGGTGCAAATGTTCGGCGGCGTAATCGCCCCGGAACATTTCCACGAACGAACGCAGCAAGGCGTACCCCATGAGGTAGGTCGCGAAAACCTGGCCGTCGAATCGCTTGCGTCGGTACAACAAAGCCAGCGCAAAATAAAATCCCAGGCTCAAGAGTGAGTCATAAATCTGCGTCGGATGCACGGGGAAAGTCGGAGGGTGAAGCGGATTGTCTTCGGGGAATCGGATTGCCCACGGCAAATCGCATGCGCGTCCGTAGCAGCAGCCGTTCAGCAGACAGCCGATGCGCCCGAACACGTAGCCCAGCGCAATGCTCGGCGCGAGGATGTCCGCCACTTTCCACAGCGGCAGATTCCGCGCACCCGCGTAAAGAACGCCCGCCAGGGTCGCGCCGATGAGTCCGCCGTAGTAAACCAACCCGCCATGCTGGACCATGAAAATTTCCCACAGCGGCTTGCCGGCGAATTCCTCGCGCCAATAGGAAATTACAAAGAGCGCCCGCGCGCCGACGACCGCGCCGACGATGAGCCACAGGCCGATGTCGGCGATTTTCTCCCCGGCGATGCCGTTGCTGGGCGCGCGCCGGCCCGCAGTCCAGATTCCGGCGAGGAACGCCAGCGCCAGCATGACGCCGTACCAGTGAACCGTCAGTGGACCAAGTTGGAAGGCAATCGGATGCACGAACCAAGCGTAAAGCGAATGGAGCCGGTTGGGAATTTGAAATTGCGGGGTGCGCGAAGCCGCCGGAACACTTCAACGCTTCCGCGGGTTAGCAACCTTAGTTCGGGTCCGTGGCCGCTGGCACGGGGAAATCGGACGGCAGCAGCGGCGGGGGAAATGGCGGCATCGGCGGCCAGATGGGCATTTGGGCCACCAGCTCGCGCCACGCCTGTCGTTCGTCGGGCGACATGAGCCGCCAACGCTCGGCGTTTTGCAAAAAAAGCTGGCGTTCTTCCAGGCTCAGGCTGGCGAATTTTTCAAACGACCGCACGCATAGCTCGCGCTGATCCTTCGGTAGCTTCTCAAAAGTGCGCAGGGTTTTTTCCATCTGCTGCCGTTCGGCTTCGGACAACGTCTGGAGCGCCTTTTCCTTTTCCCTGGCCGTCAGTTCGAAGAACTGGTCGAAACGCTCGCACGTTTTGCGGCGCTGTTTCTCCGAGAGAGCGCCCCAGCGGGCCATGCCGGCTTCGAGTTGGACGCGGCGTTCGGGCGAAATGTCGGCGAGAATGTTCGTCCGCTGTGCGCACGTACTGCCCACAAGCTGCGTGAAGTAGCGCTCGATCAATTCGTTTTCGAGCAGTTCCTTCCGGGTGGCGGGCGCGAGCTTGTCCCATTGCGCGATGCGGTCCGTGATGGGCTTGCGCAATTCCGGCGGGATGAAAATCAGTTGCGCGGCGCGGTTCGTGGCCGGGGTGTTCAACAATGGAATCACATACCAGCGCAGTTCGGTGGCGCGCAACCGCAGCTCGCGCTCGTCGGGTTTCATCGAGAGGTATTCGCGGACTTTGGCGAGGATGCGCTTCTGCCTCTCGGGGGGCCGATGGGCGACGGCTTCTTTTCGCTCCTCCGGTGCCAGGTCGAGCAGTTCGCGAAAATCATCCACGGGCGATGTGAGCAGTGGCACGGGCGGTTTGTCTTGCTCGCTCTCGGTTGCATCAGCCGCGTCCGGGGCCTCTTGCGCGAGGAGCGGGGAGAACAAGATTTGCCCCGCGCCCAGCATCGCCGCGAGCCAGGAAATTT
>CAYIOH010000180.1:0-7724 GCA_964364975.1 uncultured Bifidobacteriaceae bacterium | reverse complement strand
ATCCTGTTCATTGACGAAATCCATCGTTTCAACAAGGCCCAGCAGGACGTGCTGATGCCGGATGTCGAGAGCGGCGTGGTGCGGCTCATCGGCGCGACCACGCACAATCCGTTTTTCTTCGTCAACTCGCCGCTCGTTTCGCGTTCGCAGATTTTCGAGCTGCAACCGCTGACGGAAGATGAGTTGTTTGATTTGCTCCAGCGCGCAATTGCGGACGCCGAGCGCGGGCTGGGCTCCATGAAGATTCAAGCGGACGAAGCGGCGTTGCGGCATCTCGCGAAGATTTCCGACGGCGACGCGCGCAAAGCACTCAACGCGCTGGAAATTGCCGCGCTCACCACGGCACCGGACCAGAACGGGGTGGTTCACATTGACCTCGCCACCGCCGAGCAGAGCATCCAAAAGAAAGCCGTGGTCTATGACGGTGACGGCGACGCGCATTACGACACGATTTCCGCGTTTATCAAATCCATGCGCGGCAGCGATCCGGACGCGGCGCTCTATTGGCTGGCCAAAATGATTCACGCCGGCGAAGACCCGCGTTTCATCGCGCGGCGCATTGTGATTCACGCGGCGGAGGACGTGGGGTTGGCCGACCCGATGGCTTTGGTGCTGGCGAACGCAGCGTTTCAAGCGGCGGAATTCATCGGCTGGCCGGAGGCGCGCATTCCACTGGCGGAAGCGACCATTTACATCGCGACCGCGGTCAAGAGCAACAGTACAATCATGGCGATTGACGCGGCGCTTGAAGATGTGAAATCCGGGCGCACGCTGCCGGTGCCGGAGCACTTGCGCGACACGAGTTACAAGGGAGCGAAACGGCTCGGCCACGGCGAAGGTTACAAATACGCGCACGAATACGAGGGCCATTTCGTGCCGCAGGATTATCTCGGAGCAGACAAGCGGTATTACGAGCCGACAGAGCAAGGAGTGGAAAAGAAAATCAAGGAGCGCGTGGAAAGGTGGAGGGCGGCGATGAAGTCCGAAGTCCGAAGTGCCAAGGCCCAACAGTGAGGAGCCTGGAGACCGAAGTCCGAGGTCGCGGAGCCCGGAGCTGGCGGTCGCAAGCGCTGAAGCAGGAAATCAGCTTTGGAGGGCATGATTGAACTGAAAAAAACTCTCTGCTCCCCCTCGTTGTGTCAGGATCAGCATGCGTGAAGCCTTCTGGCCCAGAGAGTTGCAAATAAGTTGTGCGTTAATTTATTTCTGCTTGACAAGGCGCTTTAATTCGTCATCATAGGCGCGAGGTAACAGAGTAATTACGAGTATGAGTATGGAACGAGTTAGTTCGCAGGTTCGGGTGATGGTAACCTCCATTGTTCTGGCAACAGTAGCGCTCACTCCTCTTCGTGTCCAGGCGGTCGCATACCTGTACCACTTCGGAACTGTTTTCAGTGGCAGTGCGCCCGCAGCGCCAGCTCCCTGGGTTGACGCTCTCTATCAAGATGTAACCCCAGGAACAGTCCGCCTGACCCTGTCGAACGTGGGGCTGACTGGTAGTGAAAATGTGTTTGGGACTTATCTTAATCTGGACCCGAGCCTGAATCCGACCAGTCTAACGTTTGCGAACGTCGGTGGGAGTGGCGGTTTTGATCTGCCAACGATCTCGACCGGCGTGGATGCGTACAAGGCTGACGGGGACGGCTATTTCGATATCAAACTTGTCTTCAATAATGATGGACTGAGTGATGCCAGCCGCTTCACAGCCGGTGAGTACGTGATTTACGACATCTCCGGCATCTCAGGGTTAAGTGCCGCCAATTTTGCTTTTCTGAGCGCGCCGGATGGTGCGCCAGGCGTGTTCTACGGAGCTGCCCACATTCAGCGCGTTCCAGGTGACGCGAGCGGGTGGGTTGGCTCTCCCGTGCCCGAGCCGTCAGCGCAGTTCCTTTTCCTGTTGGCGGCCAGCTTGTGGTTCGGCTTGCGCCTATCGCGGCGCGGCGCAAGCGCCGGTCGCGTTTAGTCCCAAACCCATACTTCCCCAATCCTCCGGGAAACCTCTCCACGGCAAAGGTGTGTTTGCTAACTGCCGGCCCCGGAACTCTTGCGCCTGCATGGCAGGTGCGTTGAATCCACCCTGCGCATAGCTCGCCGGGCCAGAACCAATGCTGACAAGCCGGTCTGACCGGCTAAACTATTGGCGTGAGCTTGGAGCCGATGAAACTTAAGGCCGCGTTGCGCCGGCGAGTTTTGGCGCAGTTGAAAGAAGTGACGAAAGCGCAGCGGGCTGTGGCCAGCGTGCAGGCGCGGGCCTTGCTGGCACAGCAACGCCACTGGCAGCGAGCCGGGTCAATTCTGTTATACGCGCCCATGGCAGAGGAACTGGATGTGTGGTCGTTGCTGGTTCAGGCGCTGGCTGCCGGCAAAGTAGTCGCCCTGCCCCGATTCAGGCCCGAAACAAAAACCTACATCGCCTGTCAGGTCCTGGATGCCGCGCACGATGTCGGCATCGGACACTTCGGGATTCGCGAGCCAAGTGTTTCCTGCCCGGAAATTCCGTTAAACCGGCTGGATCTCGTGCTGGTCCCCGGCGTGGCTTTCGACTTTCAAGGACGCCGGCTCGGCCGTGGCAAAGGTTTCTACGATCGCTTGCTGGCGGACGTGCACGGTGTGAAGTGTGGCGTCGGTTTTGACGAACAGATCGTGGAGGTCGTTCCGGTCGGGCCACTGGACGTTCACTTGGATTGCATTTTGACGCCGACGCGCTGGGTGGAGGCGAAGCGGAGCGAAGATCAAAGCGCAAAGCTCGAAGCTTAGGGGAAACTCGAAGACGAAACCCAAACTCTCGAACGTTTCATTCGGGAAATCCGCTCACGCTTACATCGAAAGGGCAACGGTCATAGACAGGGCCATTCGAGATTTTGTACTGCCCTTGTACTTTGCGCTTTGGACTTTGGGTTTCCGCCGCCTATCGGCCTTCGAGGATGCTGGACGGCAGGCCAGTTTCCCAGGATTTGGGCGCATTCCACGGTCGCGCAGAGAGGTTGTCCGGGTCCGAGGTGGCACAACCGGTCACACCCAGGCTGGCCAGCCCCAGCAACAGAAGAAAAAACAAACTGACGGGTCGAATCTTCAAGAGGCGGGACGCGCAGGGATGGCCAGATCGCCTTCCATCACTTCGCCCAGTTTCCAGTTTGGGATGACGTTGGCGATGCACCGGTCTTTCTGCACGCTTTGGATGCGGACTTTGGCCACGAGTTTGCCGTTGCGACTGACCAACAACTCGCCATCGGCGAGCGCCCCCTGATCTTCTCCGACGTCCAGCACGACGAAATCCCATTTGGGATCGGCGACCAGTATTTTACCCTTCAGTGTGGCCGGCAGCGGCGGCCCGATATATTCCGGGTCAGTGTACTTGGCCAACTCAGCCTTGGTTTTTCGCAAATTGCGATCGAGGATTTTCTTCTCTTCGTTCGCGACCTCCAACGCTTCCCGCGTATCCTTGATTTCTTTGTCGGCCGTCAAAATCCGCTCGGGCGTCCAGCCTGTGGCCTTGAACGCCGCGAGTTCCTGACGTACTTCGTCGCGTTCCGTGGTGGTCTTGGAAAGCTTCTCGGTCAACTCGGTCGCCTTCTTGGTCTGAGCGGCGGCCTCTGCGACGGCCTTGTCACGCTCGCTGGTGGTGGTGGCGAGGGTTTCCTGAGTCTGCTTCAAGTCACTCTCCGTCTTGGCGAGGGTCTGCTTGGTAGTGGTCAACTCCGCATAGGTCGTGTCATACTTACCGTGCCAGTCATTCCGCTCGGTGATGAGCGTCTCAATCTTCTCCTTCACCTTGACGAAATTGAGGACCCCGACCGCCAGCGCGGCGACTAACGCAACGATTAAGCTGATGCGAATCAACATGGCTGATTATCGAATTGATTGAACCGACTGGGAGAAACTAGACAATGGACGGAAGGGTGTCAACAACCCTTTGACACAACCCTTTGGAATCTTCTCCACAGGCGCAGGCAGGACTGCGCGTTGACTCCTTTGTCCGAGGTCGCGGCTCAGACGCCCTCGTATCATTTGTAAAGTCGGTCGTTGACGAACACGCGGCATTTCTGGCCGAAGAGTATTTTACGCTCTTTCTCAATGCGGACAACCGATACCTCGTTGCTGCCAACGCGCAGCGTATGGGTTTCGGCCAGCGGCTCGTCGAACAACCGCACGTTGCGTTTGACTTCCTGCTGGTTGACCCGGATCCGAAGTTCCCCGAGCAGTTGATTGAAGTCGAATTCGATGAGGTGACGTTCTATTTCTCCTACTTCCAAGCTGAACTTCATGCGTCTTTCTGTCAGCAGAATCACTGCCACGCGAAGCGCCGCGTCGCAGCCAGGGTATCTTCCCATCGTCATCTCCAAGGCTTTCTATAGGCGGAGTCTGGTGCCTCCCGCCAGTGTGGCAAAAAATTGCGTCCCTGCATCCAATTGAGACAAGCGGGACGCGCGAACTGATTCAGCTCGTTTACAGAATTGCCAAAGCTGGCACGTTTGAGGTAAATAGACACGACATGCCGACCGTCGCCGAACAACTCCGCCTCGCCCGCGAAGCCCGCAAGCTTACGATCTATCAGATCGCCGAGACGACCAAAATCCGCACCGACCACATCCGCGCACTCGAAGACGGGAACTTCGACATGTTCGTGGCGCCGGTTTACATCCGCGGATTCGTGCGCACCTATGCCACGCTCCTCAAACTCGACGTGCCGCAAGTGATGTCAGCGCTCGAGAGCGAACTGGCTCTGACGGAAAAATTCAGCGAACCGCCGCCGCTCTCAAAGCAACCGCGCGGCCTGTTGGATTTTCTCATGCTTCTACTGTCGCGGCTGGATTGGCGCAAAGCCGGGTTGGTACTGGGCACGGTCGCCGTAGCGGGGTTGGTCTTTGGGATTTATTCCATGTGGCGGCATTACCAGACGCGAAACCCCTTGGCCGACCTGCCGCCCGGCGTCTATCGGTCCAGCACGAACGACTCCGGCGAAACGCTGCCGTTGAC
The DNA here is from genome assembly GCA_964364975.1 of uncultured Bifidobacteriaceae bacterium. GTDB lineage: Bacteria > Verrucomicrobiota > Verrucomicrobiia > Limisphaerales > JADLHS01 > JALOTT01. The sequence continues at coordinate 2,747 of CAYIOH010000180.1, read as the reverse complement.
CAACGTGATACCACGGCGGTAGCGGCAATTCCCAAGCGATCGCAGCGGCCGACGTGAAGAGGTTCAATCTTCCCGCCAGAGAGCCGGCGACTCCGCGCCCGCGGGTGCTTCACAAGTCCCTGAGATACAACTCGCGGTTGCGCCACAAATACATCGCACCCGAGGTGGTCGTCAGCACCACTGTCACCCACAACGCCAATTGCGCGAAACCCGGTACCCACCACTTCAACACACCCTGCAACCACGGCCACCATTCCACCGAAGCGTCCATGACCAGCAATGCGATGATGGCGACGATTTGCGAAATGGTCTTGTGCTTGCCGTATTTTTCAGCCGCGAGCACCACACTTTTCGATGCGGCCAGCAACCGCAAGCCGGTGATCGCCAGTTCGCGCGCCACGATGATGACGACCATCCATGCATGCACCTTGGGTGAAACGGCATAGTTCCCGACGTGAAACACCGGCGGCGGCGGCGTGAGCACGTGCCGCTCGACCAACGCGATGAACGCCGAGCAGGTCATGATCTTGTCCGCCAACGGGTCCATCAACGCACCGAAGTTGGTGACCAGGCCGCGTTGACGGGCAAGTCGCCCATCGAGAAAATCGGTGACACCGGCGAGGCAGAAAAAAATCAGCGCAAGCGTGTCGTTGACCGGCGAGCGCGAGAACATGGCCCACAGAAACGCCGCCGTCAGCGCGAAACGCGACACGGTGAGCTTATTGGGCAGATTCATCGTCGCCGTGAACCTTGCTAGTTGCGGGTCGCCACTGGCAAGTCCCAAAAGCGCCCGCCGTTTGGAGGACAGTGCGACCTCATTCACGCGCCAACGAGATCAATCGTGGCGTGAGCTGGCGCGCCTCCAATGCCTCGGCCGGAACGCGGAGTTGTTTGCGTTTCAGTTAAGAAGGAAGAGACGCGACTTCACTTCTTCAGACCGATAACATGTAAAGCAGTTGCCGACCGTTACGGTGTGAGGATGGCCTGGCTGCTTTGGTTGGTGCCGAGCAGATAGCCGTAGCCCGCGTTGATCTTCTGCAACACCGCTCCACCAAATGACAACCACCTGCTCATCGCCGGGTCAAGCGTCTTGCCAGAGAACGTGCCGCTGGACAGAGAAAACTTCATTGTCAAACCGTCACCGCTCGCCTGGTTGTTCTTCGGCCCCACCACGATGGCGGTCGTCAGATTAGTCATCAGATTCCCACCGATGAAGTCCATGTAGCTACTCCCGAAGTTCAACACTTGATTGGTGCCGAGCGGCGCAATGTAAGCTGACCCCACCGCCTCACACTCGTTGGTGAAACCGACCGGATAATACAGTAGCCGCGCGTAGGGCTGCTTTATCCAGCTCAATGCGCCATTCAAGTCGCTCTGGGCAAGGTTCGTAAACGTCATCCAACTCATCATCAGCCCGTTGCCCGAATAGAGCGACGCATACAGCGGCCACTGTCCGTCAGGCGAAAGCAGTGTACTCTGGCTGAATTTGGTTCCGTCGGCCAATGCACCAACAAAGCGCACCTTGCCGTTGGCGTACACGCGCACGGTCCCGTATCCGGTCCCCATCGGCATCGTCGGAGTATTCGTCTGGCCCGGCACAATCATAGTGTATATGCCAGCGTGAGGCGCCGGATTGAGCCGCGCGTTATACCCCGATCGCTTCGCCCCCAGATTGGAAACCCAATTCCCGTCGGTCAATCGTCCTGAAATTTCATCTCCCTGATCACCACCGATATTCAATTCCAGTGTCAAAGCATTCATCCCAAGGCGTGGAATCTGGTTGGTGGCCTGGCTTTGCAAGTTAAACTGACCTTTGAAGGCGTAACGACGACCTTCCAGTTGAAGGCGGCCGGAATAAGTGCCGCGTAACGTCACTTTGATCTGGAAAAAACCTGCGCTGTGCAGGCGCACGGCATCGTCTTCGTAGAACAGCCCATTGTAATTGCCGCCCCCCGGCACAAAGGGGTTCGGCATGAAGTTGGCCTGCAGTACGAGGTTTGACTGCATGACAAAGCTGATCTTCGGCGACGAGGAAGCAATGCTTCCACTCCAGCCGACAAAAAGCTGATCCGCATTGGGCGTCGCGGTGAGACTGTATGTTTTTCCCACGACCAGGCTCTGCGCGCTCAGATCGGGGGAAACCGTGCCCGCACCATTCATCACCACTGTCAGCATGGACGGAGGCGGAGGCGTCCCCAGCACATTGAGTTGGAAGGTTGTACTCGATGTCGCAATGCCATCGTTGACAGTTACCGTGATGTCCGCGGTGCCGCTCTGGCTGGCCAGCGGCGTGAGAGTGATCGTGCGGTTGCTGTTGCTGCCCCCAAACACAATGTTGTTGGTGGGAATCAACGTCGGCAGTGAGGAGGCGGCCCACACTACCAGATTGCTCGCTGGTGTTTCTGCATCGTCGATCGTAAAGGAAATCGGTTCGGTGCTTGAATTGGTACCGATCGTCTGGTTGGTGATGGATGTGATGGTCGGCGGCGTATTGGCGCTTACCGTCACCGTGAAGGTGCGCGTCACCACGTTGTTGCTCGCCCCGCCGTCGTTCACCGTCACCGTGATCGTCGCCACCCCGTTCGCCAGCGCCACCGGCGTAAAACTCAACGTCCCCGTCGCGGCCGGACTCGTGTAGCTCACCGCCGGATTGGGAATCAACCCCGGATTGCTCGACACCGCGCTCACCGTCAGCGTCTGCACTTCGTTGCTCGCCCCGGAACTGATGCCTGAAAGGTTCACCGTCT
>CAYIOH010000179.1:0-7724 GCA_964364975.1 uncultured Bifidobacteriaceae bacterium | reverse complement strand
GTCTGTCCTGCTTTGCTAACTACAAAAAAGTCCTGCTTTGAAAACTACGCGGCACCGGCGGCAATTTTCGTTGCCGGGCGCCGGTGTTGCGATACGCTGCCGCGCATGTCAACAAATCGCGCGCTCCACTTCAGAAAGGTCATTCATTTCTGCCCAAGGTTGATGGTGTTATTATTGTGCCCGGTGATCACCGCGATCGTTTCAAACGCCGAGTCAACGCCGCGAGCGTTGCCCGGCGGGAAGCTTCCCGACGACCGGCGGCTTCAGCCGTTGAAAGACCTCGATGGCTATTTCCCTTTCCAGCCCTCGGCGACGCCGGCGGCATGGCACACGCGGGCGCAACAGGTTCGCCGCGAACTCGCGGTGTCGCTCGGTTTGTGGCCGATGCCGGAGAAGACACCCTTGAATCCGGTGATCCACGGGAAGATCGAGCGCGAAGATTACACGGTCGAGAAGGTCTATTTCGAAAGCCTGCCGGGATTTTTCGTCACGGGAAATCTTTATCGGCCCAAGGGACGAAGTGGCAAACTGCCGGGCGTGCTGTGTCCGCACGGCCATTGGAAGGACGGTCGTTTCGTTGACTCCGGCCCTGCCGAAATCCGGCAGCAGATTGTCCGGGGTGAAGAACGGTTCGAGGACGGCGGGCGCAGCGTGCTGCAATCACGTTGCGTGCAACTGGCGCGCATGGGTTGCGTGGTGTTTCACTACGACATGGTCGGCTACGCGGACAGCGTCCAGATTTCCGAGAGTTTGGCGCACGGTTTTGCCAAGCAGCGCCCCGAGATGAACGCCGCCGAGAACTGGGGATTATTCAGCCCGCAAGCGGAAGCGCATCTGCAAAGCGTCATGGGTCTCCAGACTTGGGATTCGATTCGCGCCCTGGACTTCCTGCTGGGACTGCCGGACGTGGATGCCAGCCGCATTGGAGTTACCGGCGCCAGCGGAGGCGGCACCCAGACCTTCATCCTCTGTGCGCTGGATGAGCGACCGACGGTGGCGTTTCCGGCGGTCATGGTGGGTACAGCCATGCAAGGCGGATGCACTTGCGAGAACGCCTGCCTCTTGCGGGTGGACACCGGCAACGTGGAAATCGCCGCGCTGTTCGCGCCGAAGCCGCTCGGCATGACGGCGGCGGATGATTGGACCCGGGAGACGGCGACGAAAGGATTTCCGGAACTGCAAAAGCATTTTGCGATGATGGGTGCGCCGCTGAATGTGATGTTGAAACCGTTGATCCAATTCAAACACAACTACAACTACGTCAGCCGCGCCGTGATGTACGGCTGGATGAACACGCACCTGAAACTCGGCCTGGCGGAACCGGTCGTTGAGGAAGGTTATCATCGGCTCACCGCGCAGGAACTCACGGTCTGGGATGAGCAGCATCCCAAGCCGCCCGGCGGGCCGGAGTTCGAGCGCAAACTTCTGCGTTGGATAACTGAGCGCGATCAGAAGCAGTTGGCGGGCTGCCAGGTTTCGATCCAACGGTTTCAAGAAGTTTACGGCGGTGCGGTGGATGCCATCATCGGTCGCAATCTCGCCACAGCCGGCCAAGTGACCCGGGTCGCGCAGGGCGAAGTTGACCGTGGCGACCATTGGGAAAGAGTCGGTTTGGTGCGCAACGAAACTTGCGGCGAGGAAATTCCGGTTTTGTTCCTCGAACCTAAACGCGCCGGGTCGCACGCCGTGATCTGGGCTGACCCGCAGGGCAAGGATGGCTTATATGCGAAGGCGGATGACGGGAAGACCCGGCTCAAACCCGCCATCCAACAACTGTTGGCCAGTGGCGCGACGGTGATTGGTGCAGACCTCTTATTTCAAGGGGAGTTCCTCGCCGACGGAAAACCAGTCACGCGCTCGCGCAAGGTTGCCAATCCGCGCGAAGCAGCCGCTTTTACCTTTGGTTACAATCGTGCCCTGTTCGCCCAGCGAGTTCACGATTTGCTGAGCATCATCCAATCGGTGAAGACTCAAGTCCGCAGTCTGCAGCGACTCGACTTGGTTGGATTGAACGGCGCCGGCACCTGGGTAGCGGCAGCGAAAGCGCAAGCCGGCGCGGGAGTCGAGTGTGTGGCCGTGGATACCGGCGGATTCCGGTTCGCCAATGTGACCGACCTCTTTGACGTGAACTTCCTGCCCGGCGGTGCGAAGTATGGCGACCTGCCCGGGCTGCTGGCGCTCGGGGTGCCCGGCAAACTCTGGCTCGCCGGGGAAGGCGCGCAGCCACCAGAGTTGGTCAAACGGATGTATCAAACCGCCAACGCAGCGCAGGCAATCACCGTTTCGCAAACGGCGCAAGCCGTCGAGGACGAAGCCGTGAAATGGTTGCTCAGTCAGAAATAATAACGCTTCGGCAGTGGTCGCTCCCGGTTGGGAGGCGGATCAGTAAAGTCGCACGCGCGCGTAGCTGATCGTGTTGCCCGAGCCTTGCCGCGGGCCAAGCATCTCCAGCGTGCGCGACGGTGCCGAACCACCCCGGATCGTTGCCGTGAAATACTGTGAAAATGCTTTCTCCAACGGCAGCCGGACCGATGGCGTCAGGTGGCCGTCGGCCAGGAGTTCCCTAACACGATTCTCAGCCACGCTCTTACCGCCGGAGTCCGTTCCTCCAGCGTAGTAAATCACGAACAAGCGATGCTCGGGCGTGATCTGGAAACGCGCGCCGGAGCCGATGATGCCCGGTTTGTCCTCGGAGGATTCCTCGATGGTTTTGCGCAACACGACCTTTCCCTCGCGGACTAGCGCGTAGTTCAGACTGTGCCGCTGTTTCGCCTCCGGGAAAAACTTGGCGCGCAGCCGTTCATCAATCGCCCGCCCGCTCCAGACAAGATGCACGTCGCCGTTGTCCGCCACATACAAGTCTCCCGGCGAAATCCAGCCGCAGGTTTTGTCGCAGCTCGCGATTTCAATCCACCCGGCAAACGGTTTCTTCGTGATGTCCGGCGTCCACGTGAAGAACAGCCGGCGAAAGTCGTAGTCCCATTGCTGGCCCGTAAGCTGGCGTTTGAAATCCCGCCACGCCTGATAAGGCTCGACCACGTCGCTCACGCCGCAGAAATAAACCGCGCGATTCCGCAGCGCCACGTTCGGATAGCAGACGCGGATCGGCTCGGGCTTGTCATATTCCGCGCCCCACGGCCACTTGATCTGACCTTGCGCGCTCCATTGGCCGCGCCGGTCGCGGAACGTCCATTCGGCGTGCGTATAGCCGATGTTTTGAAACAGAATCAATTCCCCTGCCGCGCCATCCGCCGCGAAGCTGCGATAGGAGTGCTCGGTGAACTTCGGCTCGCCCTGCCAGACCGGCAGCAACGACTTTGGCGCGGCGGTCGGGTCACTGGCCTTGAACTCGAACACGTCCGGTCGCGCCGGGCCGCCGTTGGGTTCGTCGCCGTGGCCGAGCGTTGGATTGGCTGAAAGGAAAAAGCTTCCACGCTGAAAAGCAGCGAGTGGCGCTGGTTCACGCGTGCGACCGTCGGTATCGAGACGCACTTGTTCCCAGCCCTTCGCGCGGCGCTCGAAGAGCATCCAGCGGCAATTGGTCAGCGGCTTCGCGCCGGGGACAGTTTCGATGCCGCTGGCAAAAACCCGTTCGCCGACGCGCACCAGACACGTCGAGCCGTGACACCACATCGGCCCCGCGCCGTTGCTCGCGTTGGTGTAGCTGTAAACGTCTTCCTCGACTTCCACGATGGGTTTGAGTTCCACAGCATGAACCGCGAAGTTCAGCAGCAAACTCGTGGACAGAATTGAACCAACCGAAAGCAAGTTTTTCATCGTTCGTGTTTTCTCAAAGCCGGTCTGATTGTGCCTTGACTGACGCTGCAAGCCCACCTTTCATTCGGGGAAATTTATCTGTGTGACCGCGCCGAAAAATTCTTGCGCCGCCTTTTGGCAATCAATGGCTGGCACATCGTCGAGCAATTCGGTGCGAGCGCCACGCCGGGCGGGCCGAATCGTGCCGTGGACCTGGTCTTCAACGGCCTCGAACCGCGCAACGGAATCGTCGAAGTCCGCCTCACCGGCGCGGAGCGAATGGAAGGCGGCAAGACCGTGCGCAGGGAAGCGTTCATGCAGGCCCCGGCAAAGGCGGTCGTGGCGCGAAACCTGTGTCCGTGCCGACTCAATAGCGCTGGCTTTCAAGCGGAATGAAACATTGCACAAACGCCGTTGTTTATTCCATTCCTCTGACGCAGCGGACAAAGTCCACCGCAAAGCTGACAAGGTCATCGGGATGAGACTTCAACCAAGTGGCGGTTTCGTTGAGCGCACTCGTTGTCTGGTCGGTATTGCCTCGCCGTTTGATCACAAATAGGAGATATGCGATACGAACAAAGCCGTCGTCTGGATGCTTGTTAAGCCACCGCACGGTCTGCTCGACAGTTTCGTCAACGTGACTGGGCGTTCCCTTTGCTCCGACCCACCACAAAAAAGCCGTCCGCACCAAACACTCATTTTGTTGCTTTTCCATTTTCAACCAAGTGCCGCTTTGATCAAGAAGTTCGTCAATCTGTTCAGCCGTTCCACGAAAGCCTGTCAGCCAGATCAGCACCGTTCGGACTAAGGTTTCGTCTGGGTGCTGTTCCAGCCACTGTTTGTTCTCTTCGATAACCTTCCTTGCCTTTTTGATGGAGTGGCTAGGCCGCCCCGCCAACCAAAGTTGAGCAACACGCAGGAGCTTGTACTTGGACTTTCGCGGAAGCCACAGATGTTTCGTCAATCTCAGAACGGTCTTAACGAAGGTGTTCATCCTCAAGAGACCCTTGATTTCGCCAACGGCTTTGGCCAACTGGGAGGACTTCTCGTCGTGTTTCAACCACCTTAGAAGCGCTGCCCTGACGAGGCCATCTTCCAAATGGGCTTCCAGCAAAGTACGGGCTGGCAGATTGCTGCTCACAATGAGATGTAGCGCCTCGCGCTGGTTGTCCGTTCCCCCGAGCGCGTTGTAGCCGGAACGCCCCTCCTGTCCGTCCTCCAGCCACGTGACGGTTTCTTTGATAACCTCGACCATCTGCTTTGGATTGCCCCGGATGAGGATGGCCCAGAGATATATCGCCCGAGTCAAGATGTCTTCCGGATGCTCCTTTAGCCACGCCTTGGCTTGGCGAACGATGTTTGTAAATCCGCGGTCGGTTCCAAACCATTCCTGCAATCCCAGCGTTAGCCAAAAAGCGCACGAGTCGGCCGACGGCTTAACCGGTTCATCAGACAGAATTGGACGTGCGATCCAACGTCTCCAAGGCCATGGCGGTTGCCGGTCCTGTTTTGACGGTGGCAATTGAATTTTGATTGATTCAGCAAAGTCTTTGAGTTCGCCAACCGGAACTGGGCCGGTAACACGCTGAATCTCAACGTCGTCCGGCGCGAGTTCCGTTTGCACGATCTCCACTCTTTTCTTTCCGTGCTTCCCGGTGCACCGAAATATCTTATTGAACGAAGCCCTGTTCCCGAAAACCGCTACGAATTCAGCGGAAGAAGCGCTGCACACGTGCCAAAAGGAATCAGCGATGTCCGGTTCCCGTTCTTCAAATGATTGGGGCTTCTCCGGTGGTGTTCCGCAAATGTGGTAGTCCACCAACCGAAAGCAAAAACTGATTGCTTGTTTTCCCCAGCCAAAGCCCTTCTCCGGAACGTCCCTGACGCTCCCGTTAAGACTCGTTTTTACGAGTCGCGGTTTCGGCCCCTGAGAAAAAATGAGCGCCAACTTTCGCTTCGTTGCTATCTGCTTCTCTGTCGCCACGAGCCATTTAACTACAACAATCAATTTCGGCAATCAACGGTCAATTACGCGATTCGTTCGCAGTGACTTGCCGAAGATTTCTATGGAGTTCCGAAAAAGTTCCGAATTGAATTCGATTGACTGCTTGTCGGCGGCGGAGCATTTGAAGGGGTATGAAAAGACAATTCTCTTTCGTTGAGCTTGCCCGAACGAATTCTGCATTTCTGTTGACGCTCCTTGCCCTGCAAAAGCAATCCTCCCTGAACAGCGAAGATTAAAACCAGAAACGACCGGAAACCAATCAACGACAAAGGATCAAACGTCAGGAAAATACAAACGGAAGGAGCCGCTATGAAACCAGCCACACCGAAAACCGAACTGCAACCATCAACCCAACTTCGAAAAGCAGTTTTCGGAGGTTCCCTTATGAGAAAACAAGCTTTACTCGCGGGGTTATTCATTCTTTTCGGTGTTCTGCAATCAAGTTTAGCCCAGGCGCCAACCTGGACGCAGAAATTCCCTTCGGCCAGTCCACAGGCGGGATACTACGCCGCGATGGCTTACGACTCCGCGCATGGCCAACTAGTATTATTTGGAGGAGTTCTGTCGGATTTTGCCACTCGTTCCAACGAGACGTGGACCTGGGACGGGTTAACCTGGACGAAACAATCGCCCGCGACAATTCCTCCAGCAAGAGCAGGTTTTGGCATGGCTTACGATTCCGTTCGAGGGAAGGTTGTGATGTTCGGAGGTGCTGGAGGGCAACCAACACCCAGCAATCCTAGCGGGTACTTGAACGACACTTGGGAGTGGGATGGAATCAATTGGACCCAAAAAGCTTCTGGCCCGGTAATTATGGCGCACATGGGGATGGTGTATGACGCAGCCCGACAGTCGGTGGTACTGTTTGGAGGTAGCGATGGCACCCCTACCCCGTATGGAGATACTTTGGTATGGGATGGCACGACTTGGACACAGAAATTCCCGGCTCACACTCCAGGCTTACGGTCCCAGTTCCGATTAGCTTACGATGGTGCCCGCGCTCAGGTGGTGCTATTTGGTGGTTGGAACGGCAACACGGTAGTGAACGAAACGTGGGTTTGGGACGGGGTCGATTGGACACAGAAGTTCCCAGCTAACAGCCCAAGTGCAAGGCAGGATTTCGGGATTGCCTATGACTCAAGCCGGCGGCGGGTTGTGCTTTTCAGTGGGATTGTGCCCACCAGCACTCCCGTGGATAACGCGACTTGGGAATGGGACGGAACAAATTGGACGCAAGCTTCTCCAGCCGCAAACCCTGCTGGGAGGGCAGGCACAGCCATGGCTTACGACGCGGCACGAAGCCAAGCGGTCTTGTTCGGGGGCGTGGACTCTGCTCAAGTGTTCACTGACACTTGGGTTCGGAGCGGTGCACCTAACACGGCTCCCGTGACGTTCAACTACACGGGTTCCCCGCAAACCTGGGTCGTGCCGTGCGGCGTCACCTCTATTGCCGTTGACGCGCGCGGGGCCCAGGGCGGCGGTAACCCGTACGAGAGCAGACCGGGCGGCAAAGGAGGCCGCGTTCAAACAACGCTCGCGGTCACGCTGGGCGAAACCTTGTTCATTTACGTCGGCGGCAGGGGCGGCGACCTCGACTTTAGCGGTCCGAACACAGCCGGTCCCGGCGGGTTCAACGGTGGCGGCAATGGGGGAATTGACGATGTGGACTTCAACGCCGCCGCCGGTGGCGGTGGCGGCGCAACTGACATCCGCCAGGGTGTCGATAGTCCCACAATGCGCGTGGTTGTCGCCGGTGGTGGCGGCGGCTCGGAGTGCTGCGGGGACGGGATTGGCGGCGATGGGGGTGGCACGAACGGCGCCTCCGGAGGATCTTCTGGCGGTTCCAGCCCCGGCGGCGGCGGGACGCAGTCCGCCGCAGGAGTATGCGGCACCAGCCGCGGCGGCAACGGCACCCTCGGCCAAGGCGGCGGGGGCGGCAAAGGTTACCCCGCGGGTGGGGGCG
>CAYIOH010000178.1:0-7729 GCA_964364975.1 uncultured Bifidobacteriaceae bacterium | reverse complement strand
CTCAGCTCGTGGCCAAGGGTTACACCCTCGCACCGTCGGAACACGTCGCGGACGTGGTGCTGCTCAACACGTGCAGCGTGCGCGACAACGCGGAACAGACGGCGCTCAACAAAATGAAGAACCTCGTCGGCATAGCGAAGAAGAAACGGCCCGACCAGATTCTCGGCTTTCTCGGTTGCATGGCCCAAAGCCGTGGTCAGGAATTGATTGACCGCCTGCCCGACGTGGACCTCATCATCGGCACGCAAAAATTTCATCGCACTGCGGATTACCTCGACGAAATCCTGTCGGGTCGGCGGGGAAAGATCGTAGACACGGCGGAAGAACCGGGGAGCGAAGGCACGATTCGCGAGCATCTGCTCAACGGCAGCGCGAAAAGCAAATCCGTCACCGCTTTTGTGAGCATCATGCAAGGTTGCAATCAATACTGCACCTTCTGCATCGTACCCTACACGCGCGGCGAGGAGCGCAGCCGTTCGATTGAAGACATTGTTGCCGAGTGCCGACAACTGGCGTCGCAAGGCGTGAAGGAAATCACATTGCTCGGCCAGATCGTGACGAGCTACGGGAGACGTTGGAGTTCAAGCTTTAGCTTGTCCGGAAATTCGCCGGCACCCGACACGCTAAAGCGTGGACTCCAACAATCCCCCTTCGTCCAGCTCCTCGAAGCCGTTCACCAAATTGAAGGCCTCGAACGCATCCGCTTCACCTCACCGCACCCGAAAGGTTACGGCGACGATCTGATCGAAGCCTACGCGCGATTGCCGAAACTCTGCGAAAGCGCGCACATCCCCGTGCAAAGCGGCAGCGACCGCGTGCTTAAACTCATGCACCGCGGCTACACGCGTGCGCGCTTCCTCGGCATCATCGAGAAACTGCGCCGGGCGCAACCGCGCATGGGGATTTACACCGATTTCATCGTGGGATTTCCCGGCGAAACCGAAGCGGACTTCGCGGAAACCCTTTCGCTCTGCCGCGAGGTCGAGTTTGACAACGCCTACATCTTCAAATACTCGCCGCGCCAAGACACGCCCGCAGCCACAATGCCCGGCCAGATTCCGCAACCGGTCCGCGAGGAGCGCAACGCCCGCCTGCTCGATCTGGTCAACGAAATCGCCGACCACAAATACCGCCGCAGCGTGGGCGAGCGCGTGCAAATTCTCGTCGAAGGTCCGAGCAAAAAAAAAACCGCGCGCATGACGGGCCGCACGCGGTGCAACAAGATCGTGCTATTCGACGGCTCGGAACGCCATCGCGGCCAGTTGATGGAAGTGAAAATCACCCGCACCGGTTCGTTCACGCTTTACGGAGACCCGGCGATAGTGAATCTGTGAGCTTCGAAGAAGCGAAGGATTGGCAAAGCGCGATTGTTCGAGGAGGGGATTTCGGTTTTGCAGCCTATCTCCGTATTACGAGGCATCAAATACAAAATCATCTGAACCTGTGCGATGCGAACCGAAAGCAACCTTGTAATCCTTTCCCCATCTCACCTGCTCAACCTCTGCTTCGTATCTGACTGGAAATACGCCAACAAAATGCCACGGACTCTTACAAACTACTGCGAAGCCCTTGACCCAACCGGGATACGTGGGGTGAGGAAGAAAATGAACAAAGCCCTTCAGATCAACGATGCCGTCATACTCCTCCGCAACCGCATCCTGTCCGACATGTTCCGCGACATCTATCCCAGCGAAACGGAAACCTCACGGAAACGGGTTATCCGGTGGGAAGATCGTGGCGGCGATGCCCAAGGTAACGCGGTTAACCGGTATTCCGTCCTCTCGAAGCGAAAAAACCGTATCGAATGGTTTGCGCATAACGAATGACCTCATCGTGTAAGAACAACCTTCACCGTCTCCCCGGAAGTAACACGCACTTGGCCAAAAGCGGCGCCTCCAGTAGGTGCCGGGCCATACTGCGTCGGATACTCCCACTGGATGACACAGTCCAAATAATACTCTCCAGCGGGAACATTGCGAAACTCAAAGTTGCCGTTGCCGTCAGCGATGGTTGTACGGCGATAGGTGGCGTATCGTGAATCATGTGGTCCTAGCCGCTCACCACCCATGACTGCACGCTGGTGAGTTTCGGTAGTGTATGACGTAACTGGTACCATTACGACTTCGCACCCCGCGCCGAAACGAACTTCACCACCTCGTGTTTTGAGGAACGCTTGGCCGGTGACGGTGCTGGTGCCTGCGCCAGCGTAGGGTGCGAACTCGCTCTCTACAAAGGCCGCCTGTCGCTTCGCTGGCGCTGGCGCTGGAACAACACAGCCGGCAAGAAATCCTGCGCCGATAACTGACAATATAGCGAAATAGAATCGTTTCATAATCAGTGTCCACTTGATGTGCGTGATGATGCCAAACATCTCAGTCGGTAGCGGGGTTTGCAGCCGATGCTCATCAAGCCACCTCGATGAGCTTCGCCATCATCGGCGTTTCGGCAAACTGCGCTTTCACTTTGGCCACGGTGTGCTCGACGGTCAGGCCGTATTTGCGGCGGAGTTCGTCCTGCGACGTGGCGTGTTCGATGAATTGGTCGGGCCAGCCGATGCGCACCACGGGCCTGGTGATGGCGCGCTCGTTGAACAGTTCGAGCACCGTTGAGCCGTAGCCGCCCGCCAGAACGTGGTCTTCCAGCGTCACGATCACTTCCGCGGCACGACCGAAGAATTCGTGGGTGCCGGCGTCGAGCGGTTTGGTGAAGCGCGGGTTGATGACGGCGACATCGAAACCTTCCGCCGCGAGCTGCGCCGCCGCCTTGCGGGCGAGCGAATTCATATTGCCCAGACCGAACAAAGCGACCTTGCGTTTCCCGTTGCTGGAAAAATTCTGGATGACTTCGGCCTTGCCGACTTCGAGGAGCTTGGGCTGGTCCTTGACCGGCACGCCTTCCGCCGTGCCGCGTGGGTAACGGATAAACGTGGGATGACTTTGGTGGGTGGCGGTGAACATCATGTCCGCCAGTTCGTCTTCGTCCTTGGGCGCCATGGCAATGAGGTTGGGCAGGCAGCGCAAGTAGGCGATGTCGAAGAGGCCGTGGTGGGTCGGGCCGTCGTTGGCGGAAAGCCCGGCCCGATCCAGGCAGAAGATGACGGGCAAATCCTGCAGGCAAACATCGTGGTGGATGCAATCGTAGGCGCGTTGAAGGAACGTGGAATAAATCGCGCACACGGGATGGAAACCCATCGTGGCCATGCCGGCGGCAAAAATGACGGCGTGTTCCTCGGCTATGCCCACGTCGTAGTAGCGCTCGGGCATCGCTTTTTCGAGGTGCTTGAGGCCGGTGCCGCTGGGCATGGCGGCTGTGATGCCGACGAGCGTGTTGTTCTTCTGGCAGAGCTTGACCAGCGTCTGGCCGAATACGTCCTGGTAATTCGGCGGCGTGCCGGGTTTGGCTGGAACCGGATCGCCGCTGGTCACGTCGTAGGGTCCGAGGCCGTGAAATTTTTCCGGATACGCGATGGCGGCATCGTAGCCCTTGCCCTTCTTGGTGAGAACGTGCAGGACGATAGGGCGGTCGTAATTCTTGGCGAACTCAAGCAGGCTGATGAGCAACGGCAAATCGTGGCCATCCACCGGGCCCAGGTAGCGCAAACCCATTTCCTCGAAGAACAGGCTGTTGCCGTAGCCGCCACGGCCATCAGAATCAAGGCTGCTGCCGCTCGGTTGCAAGCCAACCCCGGTCACGGCGCCCTTGAAACCTTCCTCCGCTTTGTGCGCGAGCTTGAGCGCGAGTTCGCCCTTGGGCAGGCGGCGAACGAACCGCTCAAAATCCTTCGACCAGCGATTGTAACGCGGATGGGTGATGACCTTGTTCAGATAGGCGGAAATCGCGCCGACGTTCTTGGCGATGCTCCATTCGTTGTCGTTGAGAATGCCGATGAACTTCTTCGTGGTGTGCGCGATGTTGTTCAGCGCCTCGTAGGAAATCCCGTTCGTCAGCGCCGCGTCGCCGAAGATGCAAACCACGTTCTCGTCGCTCTTGCGCTGGTCGCGCGCCGCGCACATGCCCAGCGCCGCAGACAACGCCGTGCCCGCATGACCCGCGCCGAAACAATCGTGCGGACTCTCCGTGCGCAGGCAAAAGCCGTTCAGGCCGTCCGTCTGCCGGATGGTGTGAAAGCGGTCTTTGCGCCCGGTCAGCAACTTGTGGACGTAGCTCTGGTGACTCACATCCCAGACCAGCTTGTCCTTGGGCGTGCTGAAAACGAAGTGGAGCGCGATGGTCAATTCCACCACGCCGAGATTCGGACCGAGGTGGCCGCCGCTTTTTGCAAGCACCGTGATCAGTTCATGACGGATTTCTTCCGCCAGCTTGGTCAGTTGCTCCAGCGTCAGCTTCTTGACGTGCTGCGGGCCATCCACCATTTCAAAGTATCGGCTCATAAATTTACTCTTCGGACAGATCGGTCGCCAGCGGCTTCAATTTCATTTCGCCCGCCGCGCTTTTTTCGAGCTGCTGAATTTTGAGTTCCGCCTCGGCGAGCTTGGCCTGACAGACTTGCGCCAACTTCATGCCTTCCTCATATTTCGCCACGAGGCTTTCCAGCGGCAAATCGTCGCTTTCCATAGCCTCGACGATGGTTTCGAGCTTTTTCAGGGCTTCTTCAAACGGCAGAGAAGCCGCTTTGGCAGACTGGCCCGGGGCCGCGGTTTTGGACGGATTCGGCACGGGCACAAGACTAGAATACCCAGCCATGCGCGTCCAGTTCGGAGTCAAAGTCGTGTTTTCCTCATTGCTTCCTTGCGTTTCGCGGCGGCTGTGCATAATTAGAGCACTATTTGTACATGTGTAACTGGTTACAAACTTCCCGGCGCGCCGGAAGAATGATTCTTCTTGGCGCTTTGTTTATCTCGGCACAGCTTCAAGCCCAGAGCAATGTCACCGTTCGCGTGATGGCGGCCAACATCACGTCTGGAACCGACCAAAGCTATGAAGCCGAGGGAATCCGCATTTTCCAAGGACTCAAACAGGACATCGTAGCGATCCAGGAATTTCAGTACGGTGCCAGCACCGCCTCGAACGATCTGCGCACGTTGGTGAACACTGCGTTCGGAAACGAGTTCAGCTTCTACTGCGAACCCAACAACGGCATCCCCAATGGCATTGTCAGCCGTTATCCGATCCTTGCCAGCGGCTCCTGGGACGACGGCGACAACAACATCACCGACCGCGGTTTCGCTTGGGCACGGATTGATCTGCCAGGCACGAACGATCTTTACGCCGTGAGCGTGCATTTGAAAGCTAGTAGCGGTGCCGCTAACGAAACCCGCCGCTCCAACCAGGTCGTCGTCTTGAAATCCCTGATCCTTGCCAATTTTCCAACGAACGCCTGGGTCATCGTCGCCGGGGACTTCAATCTCTATTCGGAAACGGAAGCTGCGATCGTAACCCTCAAGACCTTTTTGAGCGACAGTCCGGTGCCGGCGGATCAAAACGATGAGCAAGACACGAATGCCGGCCGCAGCGAGCGTTACGACCGCGTGCTGCCGAGTTTTTCCATGACCAATCTCCTCGTTCCGGTGGTGATGCCGTCGCGTACCTATACCAACGGACTCGTCTTTGATTCACGCGTCTATACCCCGCTGACCGACGTGCCGCCCGTTTTGTCCACGGACTCGGGCGCAAGCGGAATGCAGCACATGGGCGTGGTGAAAGATTTCCTCATCACGTACTACGTTACGAATGGCGTCACCGTGCCCGCGCCGTATCTGGTCATGGCTTCCACGAACGTCATCAGTTGGCAGGGCGTCAGCAATGCAACTTACAGTGTGCAAGCCAGCACCAATCTGGCGAATACCAACTGGCTGACGATTGGAACGGCGACTTCCACGAGCACGAACTTTTCCTACACCAACGCCAGCCCAAGCGCAGTCCAGCGATTTTTCCGCGTAACTTATCCTTGACCGGGCGCCGCCACATCGCTGATTTCGATTATTTTTCCGCCTGGCTGAAAACCTCGCCCGACTTGAGCCGCGTCTTAAGCTTCTGCCCGGACCTCACAACCCTGGCATCACGCAAGACTTTGCCGCTCGCCGCGTCCATCGTGATCGAATAACCGCGCGCAAAAACCTGCTCCGGTCCAAGCAAGCAAAGGCGGGCTTCCAAGCTCGTGAACCCATTGCGCCGGCCTTCCAAGCGAATCCGCGCGCGCTCCTGCAACCGCCGCACGCCCTGCAGCAATGTTTCACGACGACGCGCGACGACCTGCAACAGACGCACCCGCATCAGTCGCCCGGCGGAATTCTTCCAAGCCGCACGCCGGTCATGAACGCCTTGCTTCGCACAACGCAGCAAGCCGATTTGCAGATCGTCAAGCCGTTGCAACCACTCGTTCAGCCGCCGATGCGGATGTGATCGCGCCAGCCGCTGGTGAACCTGGTTAAAAACCTCCTTCACACCGTCGAGCCGTTGTCGCAAGCGCAAGCGCAACAACTCTGGCACATCAGCCACGAATTCACGACTGGCGAAAACCCCTTCCGTAATGATCTCCGCCGCCGCGCTGGGAGTCGCCGCGCGAACGTCCGCCACGAAGTCACTGATCATGAAATCAATTTCGTGTCCCACCGCCGAGACGACCGGAATCGCCGACTCAAAAATCGCTCGCGCCACGACCTCTTCGTTGAAAGCCCACAAGTCTTCCAATGAACCGCCGCCGCGCGTGACGAGAATCAAATCGAGTGGCGAGTGACGGGTGATGAGCGACGAGTTATACTCGTTCAAAAGGCGTATCGCCGCCGCAATTTCGTGCGCCGCGCCGTCGCCTTGCACGCGACACAGCACAAGGATGATTTCCAGCGCCGGATTTCGCCGCTGCACGACGTGCAACACGTCCCGAATTGCCGCGCCGGTGGGCGATGTCACGAGGCCGATCCGCTGCGGATATTTAGGCAGCGGACGCTTTCGTTCCAGGGCGAACAGCCCCTCTGCCGCGAGCTTCTGCTTGAGCTTTTCGAAGGCGATTTGGAGCGCGCCCACGCCCTGCAACTCCACCGCGCGCACGATGAGCTGGTATTGCCCGCGCGCTTCATAGACCGTCACGTCGCCTTGCAGCAAAACCTTTTGTCCGTCGGCGAGTGACTCCCGATGGGCGCACAGTTCACTGCGGAACAGCACGCAACTGAGCTGCGCTCCGGCGTCCTTGAGCGCGAAATAAATGTGGCCGGAACTTTGCGCGCGCAAATTCGTGACTTCGCCCGTGACCCAGATTGAACCGACCTGTTTTTCCAGCAGCCGTTTGATCTGCGTGGTGAGTTCGCTGACCGACAGTACGCGCCGACTCTGTTCCGTTGGGAACAGCTCTCCGAAGTCCCACTGCGATTTTGATTTCCGGTCTGCGCCCATTTACAGCGACCAACCTTGGCGATACTCGCTGCGCAAGTATTTGTTGGCTTCGTCGGAATTGGTGAAACGCAGGTTCGGGCCGTCCCACAAGAGCTTCTTGAGCGTCAATTCCTCCCGCATTTGCAGCCGGAGCGCCACGTTGCCGAGCAGGACGACTTCGGTAAGCGGGCCGGCCCAGCCGAAGTTCGAGCCGGCCGGCGTGCCGCCTTTGCACGCGTCAATCCACTCCTGGTGATGGCCGACCGAACGCGAAAGCTTGCGCGGTGGATCGCCGTATTCCTTTTGGCGTTTCTCCGGAATGAGCGCATAGTCCCGGCGGTTCGACAGGATTTTGCCGCGATTACCGATGAGCAAGTGCCCGTTCGCTCCCATCTTGGCT
>CAYIOH010000177.1:0-7786 GCA_964364975.1 uncultured Bifidobacteriaceae bacterium | reverse complement strand
CGCGATCGGGGTGATGGCAGTGTTGTCGAGTTGCATCTACTCCGTTCGAGTTCTCCTCAAGCTTGTTTCTGCAAGCGGGATTCCTCGTCCCCTGAGGCGGTTGCTGGTATGGCTGCGCCTTGCCCCTTCAAACATCCTCTGAGAACCAATTCAAGAGTGGATTCAAGTCCTATGAAAAAACCGACCGTCAGCTTCGTCGTTCCCTGTTACAAGCTGGCCCATCTGTTGCCGGAATGCGTCAATTCCATCATCGGTCAAACCTACGGCGACTTCGAAGTGCTGATCATGGATGATTGCTCGCCGGACAATACGGCGGAAGTCGCGCGCTCCTTCGCTGATCCCCGGGTAAAGCACATCCGAAACGATCCGAACTTGGGACATTTGCGCAATTACAACAAGGGAATCAGCTTGTCACGTGGCAAGTACGTATGGCTCATCTCCGCCGATGACTACCTCCGAAAGCCGCATGTTTTGGAACGGTACGTTGCTCTTTTGGATCGGCAGCCAAACGTCGGATACGTCTTCTGTCCCGGGTTTGCCGTGCGGGATGGAGTCGACACCCGGGAGTTGGGGTGTTACTCGCAACGGGGGGACCGGGATCGCATCCTTCCGGGCCACGTTTTGTTGAAGAAACTTCTCGGCGGGAACTTTGTGTTGGCGCCTTCCGGGCTGGTTCGCCGCGAGTGCTACGATAAAATCAGCGTTTTCCCTTTGAACATGCCGTGGTGCGGCGACTGGTATTTATGGTGCCTCTTCGCGCTGTATTACGATGTTGGCTATTTTGCGGAGCACATGCTCTGCTATCGCGAACACCACGCGTTGAGCATGACGACAACGTTAATTCGCGAAAAACTTGAGGCGTGTGCGGCCGAGGAGATTTCAGTTCCCTGGCTGATCCGGAAGAAAGCCCAGGAAGCCGGATATTCGCGCCTGATGAAGGAATCCCTCTTCGCCGCTGCCTGTACGTATGCCCGTGTTCTGGCGTCGGAGCGTTATCGGATTTCCGGTTCCTTTATGAACTTTGAGGAGTTCGAAGACTCGCTGCGCCAAAACACAACCAGCGAGACGGAACGAAATTGGGTCCGGGCGCGAGTCTATGAGAACGTCGGGAATGAATACTACTGGCAAGGAGATTTGACCTTGGCCAGGGAATTCTATGGAAAAGCGCTCAGGAAAAACCCTTGGAGGGTAGCGGTCCATATCAAAAGGCTGCTTCTGTCCCTCGGGAAACGGGGCGATTACGTGAGGAGGACAATTTTATCGTTCCGCTGAGTCGTGACATTCCGTGGACTTGATACTGTGACAAAGAATTCTCGATACATGTTTGGTAGGGCGCGTCACTCCGTGCGCGCCGTTCGGGGGATCAATTTTGGTCTGTGGTGCGCACGGAGTGACGCGCCTCACCTGCCTGCTTCGACTCGGGCAACAGCATCAGAACGTAACGAAATCTCCATGTCGTCGTACCAGCCCACAAGGATAGCCGCTTCGCCTGATGATGCCCCATCGGGAACCCCTGCCCCAAATCGAATTCCACATGAATCCTGAAAAACATCTCCGGACCGTTTCTTCTGTCCACGGTAAACAGCAACTGGAGGCCGATCCGGCGTTCGAACTGGATTTGTCCCGCCACTTGCAGGCGAGTTATTCGCGGGAGTCGTTACTGGAACACTATGCCCGGTTCGCGAACGGTGATGGCGAGTTGGACAGTCTCATGCGCCGCGCCATCTGGCGGGCGGTCGCGCGAAGTTTCGGCCACCGGGTTCGGATTGGCAGTGGCGTAGGTTTCAAGCACCTCGAAACCTTCGAGATCGGAGACGGGGTGTTCATCGGCGCTCAGGCCTATATTCAAGGACGCTTCGATGGAGTCACGAAGATTGGCAATCACGTATGGATCGGTCCCCAGGCGTATTTTGATGCGTGCCATTTGGTGCTTGAGGATTATGTGGGTTGGGGGCCGGGGGCCAAGGTGCTGGGTTTTGCTCACACGGGCCACCCGATTGATCTGCCGATCATCCAAACTGATTTAGAGATACATCCTGTGCATGTGGAGGCGTGGGCGGATATTGGAACGGGTGCAATACTTTTACCTGGCGTGACTGTGGGCAAAGGCAGTATGGTCGGTGCAGGTGCCGTGGTAACCAAAGACGTTGCCCCATTTTCGATTGTCGCCGGCGCGCCAGCCCGGTTTTTACGCTGGAGGGAAGGGTACAAACCAATTAACATCGAGGCATGAAGCCTCAACGCAGAAAGTTGCGTGCAGATTGAAACAAGGAAAAATAACATGAACTGTAAACGAGCGTTGATCACGGGAGGTGCCGGATTGATCGGTTCCCACATAGCCGACAGGTTGGTTGCTGAGGGCTTCGAGGAGATTGTGGTGGTGGATAATCTGACCAGAGGTCGGCTGCAGAACCTCGAATCCGCGACCGCCTCCGGCAAGGTGACCTTGGTCGAAGGCGACATTCGCAACACCGATCTGCTGCGGGAAGTAATGAAGGGCATTGACATAGTGTTCCACGAAGCGGCGGTCCGGATTACGCAGTGCGCCGAGGAGCCGCGGCTCGCCCATGATGTCCTCGCGACGGGCACTTTCAACCTGATCGAGGCGGCGGTGGCAGCGAAAGTAAAACGGTTTGTCACGGCGTCCTCAGCTTCCATCTATGGCCAAGCCGTGGAATTTCCCACCACCGAAGAGCATCATCCGTACAACAACCGGACGATCTATGGCGCGACGAAACTCTACACCGAGGGACTACTCCGCAGTTTCTATGAGATGCACGGTTTGAACTACGTCGCGCTGCGTTACTTCAACGTCTATGGCCCACGAATGGACGCATTCGGCGTTTATACGGAAGTGATGATTCGCTGGATGGAGCGCCTGTCCAAGGGGCAGCCCTGCCTGATTCTCGGGGACGGCAGCCAGACCATGGACCTTATCCATGTTGACGACGTTGCAAGGGCCAATCTGGCAGCGGCGTATTCGTCAGTTACAGATGACGTGATCAACATTGCCAGCGGCGCGGAAACCAGCCTGCTGCAACTAGCGGAAGCCATGGGCCGCGTGATGGGAGTTGACCTTCCTCCTCAATATGGCCCCGCCCGGAAAGCGACGCCGGTGTTTCGGCGGCTGGCTGACGTCAGCAGGGCACACCGATTGTTGGGGTTCAAGGCGCGTGTTTCCCTGGAGGAAGGATTGCGTCAGTTAATTGAGTGGTGGCGGAAGGAAGTCCGGGCGGATGAACCGGGCAGGAGTCGTTTGCAAGTGCAAACGACACTGTAACGGCTGAAGAACTTGGCTTGCAACCGGCAGCCGTACCCGCAAGGATATCAATATGGACGTTGAAATATATCAAACCGAAATGCCGGGGGTGCGTATTCTCGTGCCCCAGGTCTTCACGGATGACCGCGGCTTTTTCATGGAGAGCTATCACAAGAGGAATCTTGCGGAGAAGGGCCTCGCGCTTGACTTCGTCCAGGACAATCATGCTCGATCGCGTCGCGATGTAATTCGAGGTTTACATTATCAGGGGGCAGCGGGCGCCCAATGGCGGCTGATCCGCTGTACGGTGGGCGAAGTTTGGGACGTGATCGTTAACCTCAAGGTGGGTTCGCCGCACTTCGGGAAGTGGTACGGTGTGAAACTGAGTTCTGAAAACAGAATACAGCTTCTCGTTCCGCCCGAATTTGCCCACGGATACGCCGTCTTGTCGGAGTGTGCCGAGGTACAATACAAGTGCACGGCACATCACCAACCCGCCGTCGAAAGGTGTCTGGCGTGGAATGACCCTGACGTTGCAATACCATGGCCCATAGCGAACCCGATTATGTCGAACAAGGACAAATCCTCCGGCCAGAGTTTGAAGGATTATGTCAAACGGCCTGATTTCGTGGCCTGAATGAACTCAGGACGCGATTCCGCCGGGGGCCGCTTATGACCGAACAGTGAAGGAGTCACATCTGCAAATTTGCTCCACTTTGAATTCGTAAATCCAGACTACAACTTAACTATGATACCGATTACACGTCTAAGCGTTGGTGAAGCAGAGGCGAAAGCAGCGGCCGAAGCCGTCATGTCCGGCTGGCTGACTGTGGGAAAGCGGGGTGAAAGCTTCGAAGAAGCGGTTGCGCGATACGTAGGCGCCAAGCACGCCGTGGCGGTGAACAGTTGCACGACCGCCCTGCACCTTGCCCTGATCGCCGCCGGGGTCAAAAAGGGTGACGAGGTGATCTGTCCCTCCCACAGCTTCATCGTAAGCGCAAATGCAATCCTCTACGCGGGCGCGAGGCCAAAGTTCGTGGACATTGATCTGCGGACATACAACATTGACCCCGGCCTGATCGAAGCAGCGATCTCGGAAAAGACGAGCGCCATCTTGCCGGTAAGCCAGATAGGCCTCGGTGCCGATATTCCCGCGATTATGGAGATCGCGAGACGGCACAATCTCAAGGTGGTCGAGGACGCCGCGCCATCATTGGGCGCTTGGGCGGCTGGCAAATTCATCGGGTCACTAAGCGACTTTACGTGCTTTAGTTTCGACGCCCGCAAGATCCTGACGACAGGTGAAGGGGGGATCATTACCACAAATGACACGGCTGCCGCCTCCCGGTTGCGCCAACTCAGGGCGCACGCGGCTTCCACGTCCACCGCAGACCGACACAAGTCGGACCAGGTCCGATTCGAGGAATATCCCGAGCTCGGATTCAATTACAAGCTGACGGACATCCAGGCTGCGATCGGTCTTGTGCAAATGGGCCGAGTCCAGGAAATCGTGGCGGAGAGACGAAGACTTGCGCATCGCTACCACAGCCTTCTAGCTGATTTGGAATGCATCGAGTTGCCGTATGAACCTGCCGGGTGGCGTCACGTGTACCAGTGCTATTGTGTCCGTGTGAAGAACGGCAAGCCTCAACTGGCGATTATGAACGAGATGGCACGAATGGGGGTTGCCACCCGACGCATCATGGCAATTCACCGCGAGCCTTTCTACAAGGCGATGTATCCGTCGCTTTCGCTGCCCGCTACCGAGAATGCCACGGACACGACATTGTTGCTGCCGATCTTCGTGGGCCTGACGGATTCTGAACAAGATGAAGTGGTGCGAGTGCTGAGGGCGGCAGTCACCTGTTAGGATGAATCCTTACGCTATTCACGGGCACTGGAGTGTGTAAAATGGAATCGCCAACACGCATCGTCATATTGGGCTCAAGCGGCACATCGCTTGACATTCTCGATACGTTGAGAGCGGTCAACGAAGCAGCGGGGCGGGAAAAGTTTCGCTGCATCGGACTGCTTGACGATAATCCGTCGCTCAAGGGAACAACGCGAGATGGGGTCGAGATTCTCGGCCCGCTCTCGCTGGCTGGGAACCTCGACTGCTTTGTGATCAACGGGGTTGGCAGTTCCCGGAGCTTCGTTCACAAGGAAAAGATCACTTCGCAGGCGGGATGCCCACCGGAGCGGTTTCTAACGGTTGTGCATCCGACGGCCAGTGTATCATCCACTGCCGTGCTGGGATTGGGAACCGTGGTGATGCAGAACGCCGTTGTATGCTCCAACGCCCGAGTTGGCTCGCACGTGGTTGTATTGCCGTGCGCCGTGATCAGTCACGACGATGAAATCGGCGATTACACATGCATTGCAACGGGCGCATGTATTTCGGGAAACGTGCATGTCGGCCAGTCATGCTATCTGGGGTGTAACAGCGCCATTATCGAAAATGTGCGGGTCGGGAAGAATTGTCTCGTTGGTATGGGCAGCGTGGTTACCAGGGATGTCGAGGAGAACAGTGTTGTGGTGGGAAATCCGGCAAGGTTTTTGAGGCACACGACATGATCCGCCGTGCCATGAGCACGGGGTTGCAACCGTTGACGCCGCCACATAGCGAATGTTTGCGTCTGGTTATTTATCTGTTGTTGCCGAGTGCAGTGCGTTGCATTAGCTGGATTCCTGATATGTTTTGCCATGGCTTTTTCTCAAATCCCGTGGAATGGCTGTGATCCTTCTTGTTTATTGCTACCTGGCAGCGCAGCGTAAAAACATGCTGCTTCAGCATAATTGTGGAACATTTACGGAAATGTCCTCCGTAATGTCTTGCATGGCTCGGAAATCTCCCATGTTGGATATTCAAGCCTAATTGTTGAGGAGACGTACAGGTGCATTGTGTAGATCTGTTCAATGTGTTGACGGTCGAAGGCCGTTGGCGGTGCCGTTGCAGGACCGAGCGTTTAATCTCTTGATCGCGATTAGACTTGGATGGATCAGAATCGCCCCAGATTCATGAGTGAGCACATGAAGCGAAAACTGGTTGGACTGTGGCCAGCGACACTGTGTCAGGAGCATCAATGGTTCTGGCGCGCCCTGGAACAGTTGTTCCCGCTTTCGTTTGTCGCGTTTGAACCTGATGAGATGCCGCGACTGGATGCCATGGTTGCCGTGGCTTCCGATCAAAGTCCGGCCTGCCTTACGACGGCGACCAGGGTTCCTTGTTTTGTTTCCACTGGATCGCTTGATCAAGGGGATGGGTCTGCAGTGGGTGGGGCCATGGAGTTCGAGCGGCATCTGGCCGTTCCCGCAGTTTTTCGAGGGAGAACATTAACGGATGCGCACGCGTCCACGCTGCCGCCGTTGCGCGTCGCCGCGGGGGACCAGGTGGTGGCCTCACAACTGCGCCGGCCCGTGTGGATTCATCGCCCAGCGGTGGACGGCACCGCTGCCAGGGATGTGGTTTCACTTCCATTGCCAGTGCTCACCGAGGGCGCTTATCTGCGCGAGTGCTTTAATGGCGGCAATTTCCTCGGCGTCCTCCCTTTACTGGGGTTTCTGCAACGCCTCACCGCCCGGGAAGGCTGGCAACCCGCGCCCCAGCGAGCCTGCTTTGTTTTTGATGATCCCAGTCTGCGCTGGCAGTCATACGGCTTCGTCAATTACCAGCAACTGGCCCGGCACGCCAAAAATTGGAATTATCACGCGGCGATTGGCTTCATCCCTTTGGATGCCGCCTGGGTGAACCGATCCGTCCCGGCGATTTTCCGATCCAACCCAGCCCGCCTTTCATTGGTGATCCACGGTTGCAATCACCTCCGCTTGGAAATGGCGCGCCCCTATTCCCCGGCGCAAAGAATGGCTATTTGCGCCCAGGCGCTGCGCCGGGTCGGGGAGATGGAGCGTCAGCACTTGGTGCCGGTTTGTCGCGTGATGGAGCCTCCGTTTGGGGTGATTGATCAGGCCATGTTTGCTTCGCTTGTGGCGTTGGGCTATGAGGCGGCGCTCATTACAGCCTCACAATTCCTTCCTCACCATCAGGGTGTTCAATTCCCCCCCGGTTTCGGCTTGCAGGCGGCCCGTCATCTTTCGGGTGGCCTGGGCATGATTCCGCGCATCACGATTAAGCCGTACTGGCAGACGGAGGCCATGCTGGCGGCGTTCTTGGGACAGCCCATTGTCATTGTCGGGCATCACCAGGATGCCGCCAATGGCTTGGAAGCGCTTGAGGAAATCGCGGAGACCGTGAACGGCTTTGGCGCGGTGCGCTGGTGTTCTCTCACGGAGATCGCCCGGGCGAATTACACCACCCGGCTTGAGGGCGCGACGCTGTCGGGCAGCCTCGGCGCGCGACGAATTCTTCTCCCGGTGCCCGAAGGCGTCCGCGAGGTCCGCATTCATCGCCCGTGGATTGCCGACAACGCCATCGAGCCGCTGAAAGTTGCCAGGGTCAAGTTTCAAGTTTCAAGTGTTCAGCCCGGACTGAACACTGAAAACTTGAAACTTGAAACTTTCATTCCGTCT
>CAYIOH010000176.1:5627-7791 GCA_964364975.1 uncultured Bifidobacteriaceae bacterium | reverse complement strand
GAGCTACCAGGTTTCCAGCATCGTGATGACGGGACAGGGCAAGGTCGGTTCTGATACCGGGCGACCAGCCGTCCCCTTTCAAATTTCGCAACGGGCCGATTTTTTTGAAGTTTTGATGAGCATCGAAACCACCCGACACCGGCCGCTGGCCAACACGCGGAACGAAGCGCTGTGCGGCGGCTTCCGGCAATCAGGCAATGCCGGGATTCCGGCCTTGGAGATGGCGCGGTTGCACGTGATTTTTTACGACAACACCCTCTGCCCGGTGGCGTGCTTTCTCAAGGTCGGCGTCTTGCAAATCGTGCTGGCGATGATCGAGGCCGGGCGCATCAATCCTTCTCTCATTCTGGACAACCCCCTGGAAGCCGTCTCGCTTTGGAGCCACGACCCGTCACTGAAGGTCCGTGCAGCATTGATCGGCGGCCAGCAACTCACGGCGGTCGAGTTGCAGATGCGTTTCTTTGAAGAAGCCAAAATGTTCGTGGAGGAAGGTGGTTGCGAAGGTTACGTGCCGCACGCCCGACAAATCCTGGAATTGTGGGGCGACACGCTCCAGAAATTGTCCGCGGGCAATCTTCCGGCCCTGACCTCGCGCATTGACTGGCTGCTTAAGGCTTCGCTCTTGGAGCGGGCGATGCAGCAACATCCCGCATGGACCTGGGATTCGCCCGAGTTGAAGACGCTTGACTTGATGTACGGCAGTCTGCGGAACGGCCTGTATTGGGCCTGCGAGCGCTCGGGAATGATCGAGTCCGTCGTGAGTGAGGCCGAGATCGAGCGCTTCATGCACGAGCCACCCGACGACACGCGGGCTTGGACTCGTGCGATGTTATTGCGGCAGGCTGCGCCGGAGGAAATCGAGAGCGTGGACTGGGACGAAATGAATTTCCGCGTGAGCGATTCCGCTGGTGAGGCGAGCCGGCAGACGGTGCTGCTGTCTGATCCGCTGGGTTTCACCAAGGCGGACACCGAAGCCCTGTTCGCGCGCGCGGATTCCTTGGCAGAGTTACTGGAATCCATGGGCGGTCAACCGGCATGGACGAAATCTTGGCCTTACGGAGGTGCGACTTCCCATGGGAAACCCGCTCACCGTGCTACAGCAAATCAACCGGCGGCGTATTATCTCCGACCATATCCGCCGATTCCCAATGGAGAGGAGAAACAAACATGAACGAGAAAGAACGACACGACCACGGCACGAATCCCGGTTCGGAACCGGGGCTTCCCGCCGGAGGCGGCAACCTGGAACACACCCGGCAGCGGGCGGCGGCATTTTATGCTGCGGCGGACGATGCCATCAACAACGTGCTCTCCGGCGACAGCACCAAGTTCAATCAATCGGCCCGGCAGGAGGGAGGCGAGTAATTGTGACTGAACGGCTGATGGGCGTGGAGACGGAGTATGCGTTCGCGGCCTTCCGCAAGGATGGGTCGCCGGCAGACCGTCATCAGACCATGAACCAGATCGAAAGATTGGCCGAGAAATATCTTCCGCATCTGCCCGCCAAAGGCCAGCGCGGCATCTTTCTTCAAAACGCCTCCCGCTTCTACCGCGATTACGGCGGCAACGATGCCCACCAGGAGATGACCACGCCGGAATGTCCGAATCCGTGGGACGCCGTCCGTTACGTCGTGGCCAATGAACAAATCCTGTTGGGATTGACCGGGCAACTGTTGCAGGAGAATGGCCAATTGCGCGAGGCGCTCTACTTCAAACACAACGTGGACTATAGCGGCGCCTGCACGAGTTGGGGAACGCACGAGTCCTATCTCACGCGAACTCCGATCAGGGAATTGCCTGAGCCCCTGTTGCCGCACCTGGCGTCCCGCATCGTCTTCACTGGGGCGGGCGGTTTCAATCCCCTTTCCACGAACCTCGAGTTCATGCTGTCGCCGCGCGTGGCGCACTTGACCAAGGCCATCTCCCTGGACACCGAACGCAACCGCCCGCTCTTCAATATGCGCGACGAGCCGCTTTGTGAAGGCGGCTACTACCGTCTGCATGTCATCAGTGGCGAATCCTTGTGTTCGCACACCAGCATGTGGTTGCGCTCCGCGACGACGACGCTGGTGGTTGCCCTTGCGGACGCCGGTGTGCAACCCGGGAAGGACGTGACGCTGGCCGATCCGGTGGCCGCCATGCGCACGTTTGCCACCGATCCAAC
>CAYIOH010000176.1:0-5617 GCA_964364975.1 uncultured Bifidobacteriaceae bacterium | reverse complement strand
GATCCAACCTGTCGCGCCAAAGCACCATTGCTCCACGGCGGCAGCGCCAGCGCGATTGAAATTCAACGGCACTATCTCAAGCTGGCCGAGGCCCACTTTGCGGCGGAGTTCATGCCTCCGTGGACACCGCAGGTTTGCCAGCATTGGCGCGCAATTCTGGATCAGTTGGAACGAGGCGCGCCGGATTCAGTGGCAACCACCCTCGATTGGGCCATCAAATTTTCGCTGTTCACCGACCGCCTGAAGCAACGGGGCTTCAACTGGGGCAATCTCCCGTGCGCCGGAAGTCCCTTGCCGTTGGAAGAATTACGCCAGCAGTTGTTTGAGATTGATATCCGCTATGGCCAGTTGGGCGAGCGCGGCATTTTCACCCGACTCGACCAAGCCGGCGTGTTGCACCACCGCTTTCCCGGCGTGGACAACTTTCCGCACGCCATGGTCAACCCACCCAACCTGGGGCGCGCCCGCCTTCGGGGAGCCGCCATCCAGAGGCTCTCCGGGCGCAACCACCGGTGCAGTTGCAGTTGGGAAGGCGTTTGGAATATGTCCGATCAGAAGTTTCTCGACCTCTCCCGTCCCTTCGAAGAAGTCGAGCAGTGGAAACCGCTGCCAACGCCCGGGCCGGCCACTCACAAACCGGTGGACGTTGAGATGTTCCTGCAAATGGCCGGAGAGCACCTTGACGCAGGATCCTGCGAACAAGCCAGCACCGATCTCCGGACGGCGGAAGAGGTAGGGGCACTGGTATCGCCGTCGCAAGCCAGGCGGCTCCTTCGCATGAAAGCCTTCATCCAGGCCCGGCGCGGTCACTTGGATGGCGTCGAAATGTTGAACTACCTCCACGACCGCAATGACCTTGGATTGTCACAGATCGCCGATTACCTGTATGTGCTCCGCTTCTCCGCCCTTTCGCCGCGTCCGGCCATGGCGGATTACATCCATTCCGCCTTGAACCGCTTTGGCGATCAGCCAACCGACCAGATGCCTGCCAACTTCCGGGAACACTGGGCCGCCCATCTGCTTTGGTGCGGACAGGTGGCCGAAGCGGAGACGATCCTCGAAGGCGCAGTGCGATTCAGTGAAGAACGCGAATGTGGCCGCTGTCTGGCGACGTTGGCCAATGTCAAACGCCTGCTCGGAAAAACTGATGAGGCCCGGTCGCTCCTTGAAGAAGCCCGCCGGCAACAAGAGCGACTGCGCCTAAAGAGCGACCTCGTTGATTTCACGCTTCCCAACCTCGCCAAGCTTTTATGCGACACCGACCCGCCAGCCGCCCGGGCGTTGCTCTCCGAGGCGAAGACGCTCCAATCCCGCACCCGGAACCGGCTGGGCCTCATCCGAACGCTCCTGCTCGACGCCCGGCTGGCTGCCCGCGGTGACGTGGCCCCGCACGGCAACGAGGCGATTTTAGCGTTGTCCCCCGATGTGCCCGCTTTGGCGACCTGCAAGTTGTTCAAGCGAATCATGGAACGCTGGGAAATCTGGACGCACGTCCTGCGCGTTGCCGAGAGCGGCGATGAGTTCTGGGGGCTGTAGCGTCGTCGGGGCATTTAGAGCCTGTTTGGAAACTCCTCGTATCCTCGTAGGAGCCGAGGTAACGAGGCTCAAATATCTCAGTTTTCCGGAGCAGCGAGCACGGAAAGTCAGAGCCTCCTCACGTCGGCTCCTACTTTTCAAACAGCCCCTTAGAGAAAGCGATGGGCGGATGAATCAAGGCGCGTGCGCGTCAATTTTGTGCTGGTTGAGCGGAGCGGTTTCCTGCTAAACACTCCGCGTGGGCACTGCGGGGAAATCAACCATGAGCGCCAACCCGGAAACGAAGGACAGATTCAAAGACCGTGTCATCCGCGTCTTCATCTCCTCCACCTTTCGGGACATGATGCGGGAGCGGGACCTGCTCGTGAAAGAGGTCTTCCCCGAACTGCGCCGCAAGTGCGCCAAGCGCTTTGTCACCTTCACCGAAGTGGACCTGCGCTGGGGCATCACCAAGGCCCAGGCCAACGAAGGCCAGGTGCTCCCGCTCTGCCTGGCTGAGATCGAGCGCAGCCGGCCCTATTTCATCGGGCTGCTCGGCGAACGCTACGGCTGGATCCCGGACACCATCCGGCCCGAAGTCATCGCCCGCGAACCCTGGCTCCAGGAACACGTTCAGGGACGCACCTCCGTGACGGAATTGGAAATCCTCCACGGCGTGCTCAACAACCCGAAGATGCAGCGCCACGCCTTCTTCTACTTCCGCGACCCGGCCTATGTGAACAACCCCGCGCTCCCCGACGACGAACGCCGGGACATGGTTGAGCGCGACATCCGTGCCGATGTGGAGAAGCGAAACAATTTCGCGCCATGACCACTCAAAACGCACAATCTTCGCCGCTGCGTTACCACGCTTTCCTTTCCTATTCCCATCAGGACAACGTCGCCCGTCGCTCAGATGACGCACCTGACACCCAGCGCCATATTGCCTGGGCGAATTGGCTTCACAACGAGCTCGAAACTTACAAAGTCCCGAAGGAATTCGTCGGGCGGCCCAACCGACTCGGCGAAGCAATCCCGGCGCGGCTTGTCCCTTGTTTTCAGGACGAAAAGGAACTTCCCACCGAAGCCCGGCTCCAGAACGCAATCGAAGAAGCTCTGCGCGCCTCGCGCTACCTCATCGTTCTTTGCTCGCCACGCAGTTCACGCTCCTTCTACGTGAACGCCGAAGTGAAGTATTTCAAAAGTCTCGGCCGTGCCGACCGCATCCTGCCAATTATTATCGCCGGCGAACCCAATGCCGCGCGGGTTGGTGGCAAACCCGGCTTTGCGGACAGCGAGGAATGTTTCTGCCCCGCGCTCAAGCACGCCCAGCGACCGGATGGCACGCTGGACGAGAGCACCGACGAAGAGCCTGTTTGTGCCGATGCGCGTTGGGGCGAGCCAAAACGAGAAATCAGCGCTGACAAACAGCGAATGTCCCGACCCGCCTTGGAGTACGCCAAGCTCAAGCTTATCGCAGGTTTGCTAGGGATTGGCTTTGACGATCTGGTTCAGCGGGACAAGGAGCGCCAACTGGCCGAACAACGCTTAAAGGCTCGCCGCTTGCAGAAACTAGTGGCAGGTTTCGCGGCATTAGCATGCGTCGCCTCTGCATTTGGGTTGCTGGCATGGAAGAAGAGCCACGAAGCAACGGCCGAGAATCATGCACGCCTCCAACTGCTACAGCACGCAGCGCGCTCAGAACACGCGGTCGCAGAAAACCTGTTCCGCCAAGGCAACTGGGAAGAAGCAGTCAACCACCTCGCGCGCTCGCTTAATTATGACCCAAATAATAGGGCATCTGCTGCTCACTTCTGGAGCGCGATCGTACATGATGCTGCGAAGATGCCTGCCCGGCTCCTATGGCATATCGATCGTCGGGCGGGAGGAGTATCTGGAGGTTCGGGCACCGTCTTTTCCCAAAACATAGTAGGGTTAGAGGGAGAGAGGGGGGTCGACTACGGCGGCATCAACGCACTTGCTGGTAGTGCCGATCACAGCAAGATTGCGTTGTGCAGTTTCGGCAGGCCAGCCCAAGTGTTCGATTTATCCTCCGGTCAACCCGTCAGTGAAGAGATTGCGTGCTCAGAGCTTGTCACAAAGGTAGCCTTATCCCCTTCCGGCGAAACGCTCGCTCTTGGTGATGGGACAGTTTGGACCAAGGCATCTGGAGTTGTGCATCTTGCTTTTAGCGCTAATTCCTCGCTCACGTTCAGTCTGGACGGGAGATCGCTCCTTGCGTGCGGCTCAGACGGCTCGGTCGATCTTTGGGATGCAAAATCTGGAGCGCGAACGAAATCCTTCAGTGGGCACTCGAACGTGGTGGTTGGAGTGTTCAATCCACAGGGGACGCTTATTCTTACGGCTGACCTGGACGGCACGCTGATAGCGCGGAACACGAACGGCCAGGGCCAACCCAAGGTCATCAAGTGCGAAAAAGGTGTTGTTGAAATCGCATACGCCCCTGACGGGACTCATTTTGTCACTCGACATATCGGTGGCGTAGTCCAGGTTTGGACTGGCATGGAGTTGCAGGCCAGTGGCCCACCCTATGCGCATCCGGCGGAGGTTTTCTCAGTCTGTTTCTCACCCGATGGCAGGTTGCTTGCCACAGCGTGCGATGACGGACTCGTTCGCATATGGGCCATCGGTTCAGGGCCGCGTGCGACACGCGAACTAGACTGTGGCGGGCAGCCTGTTGCCCTTGCGTTTAATCCAAACGGAACAGCGTTGGCAGTAGCATGTGCAGGTTCGGCGTCTGCTGAGACTAGCCGAACCAAACGGTCTTACGTCGCCCTTTGGCACGTTGGGAATGGTACGGAGAAAGAACCGTTCTCTATTCTTTACTGTGATGCGACGAGACTCGTGTTTTCTAAGACGGGCGAAGCGTTGGGTACAGCGGGACCCGATGGAGTATTTCGCTTATGGGATTGTGCCGAAAGCTTGCGTGGAGTGCAAATCGTCGGAAGGGCGGCTGGTGATCGCAAGCAGTTTGCCGTCAAAGGTATGGCAGACTACACGTTCTTCGCGAACGTGCCCGGCCCAAACCTGCCGGATCACGAACGGTGGCTTCCGACAATCGAACAGGCATGGGTCGTGCAGCGCAAGTTAATGTCAAAGGGTTCGAGCGTTTTCGCTTTCAGAGGTTCCCGAAAAGGGCCGATCAAGGACATATGGGACAGCATGCTTAACTTGCGATGCTGGGATGACGAGTCTGGATTTGCGCACACCGAGGTCTTGCATCACCAGATAGTGCTGCCTGACGTCGTTGGCCCCATGACTGGAGCCGTCGCCTCAGCCTCGCAGTCCATCAAGTGGGCAGATGATGGCAGCGCCTTACTGACCGAAGATGAGCAGCATGTAGTTCGTAGTTGGCGCATCTTTTCACCAAGTGAACCAGCACCACCATGGATCACCAGCCTTGCAGAGTTTGTTACAGGTTTGAGATCGGACGAGACAAACCTGACATTGTCTCCCATGAGTGACGGAGAGCGCTCAGACAGAGAGAAAACGCTCCGATCTCTTATCACAGGTACTAACGAGTGGAACCGGCTGGCAGCTTGGGCATTGCTTTCCCCTTCGCAGCGTTCAGTGTCCCCGCTCGATAGCACCACGCCAGCCCAATGGGCCGACAAAGCCATCGAAGTAAACACAGAGAATGATATTCGCGCGGCACTTGCAGTAAGTCCGTCTCACCCCTTGGTTAGAGTTGCACTTTCCGGTTTCATTGATGATACAGGTCAGGCTGTTTGGATGAAGGCTCGGGCCTTAAAGCTGTTGCCTGCTGATGCTGATGTGTGCTTACGGGCCGCGGAAATATTTATGGTCCGAAAAGATTGGGCTGGCGCAAAGGAAGCAGTGGATTATGCGTTGAAAGCCGCACCCGATCATGTGAAGGCCAAAGAACTACGGAAGTTGCTTGATAGCCCCGCTGACAAAGCCCTCGATTCGGCAAGGGAAGGCAGTAATTGAGGGGTAGCCGAACTGTGCCCACGCTTTCGCACAAACCTGAACCTTTCCCGCGCCATTGAACTCTCACGAACCATCTACTCAAAACCGCCGCATCCGCGTCTTCGTTTCCTCGACCTTCCGCGACATGATG
>CAYIOH010000175.1:0-7795 GCA_964364975.1 uncultured Bifidobacteriaceae bacterium | reverse complement strand
CGCGGATGTCACGGCCAACAACTTTCGTTTTGCCGAGGCGTGCGATCAGATCATCGGCATGCAACACGTCCGGCGTGCTGAGGAGCCGGTAGCCGCGATGCGGGCTGGCCTCGATATCGTAGCCGAGTTCGCGCAATTCCTCGATGTGAGCCCAGATCGCCGCGCGGCTGATGCCGAGCTGCTGCGCCAATTCCGCGCCCGATACGCCACCATCCTCGTTGGTACGGAGCGCAGATAGAATTTGCGCGTCAGTGGTCACGATGCAAAGCCTTCGGCTCAAACTGATGGGTTGCCATGTTCCAGTCGAACATCATCTTTGCCGCGCCCTTCTATTGTTAGCAGCAGCAAAACCAATGTAGTTTTTGTTGCTGTCGTAGTATATGTCCAGTGTGCAATGCTGTTCTGCGAATGACTCCTTGAAGTTAGATATGTGATCATTATACCCCCGGTGACACCTTCTTGAATAGGTTGGAGGGGTAAACATATGTGAAAAAACCATGTTTATCATAGAAGGTTATTACATCCGCATCGGCTTGTATCATTTTCTCTGTCAACACGAGTGGTGGGCGATCCAATTCATAGCCATACCGATGTCTTTGTGGAAGTTTCGAGTAGGCTGCGCAAAGAACTTTTCTTACCTCATCACGACTCGCACCAAGAGGCACGGTGGAGATAACCTTGATGACTTCGTGAACCGATGGGGCACAACCAACCAACAGAATTACCAGTCCGACGAACACGGCCCTTGTTAAAGGCCGTTTACGATTCAAGTTTTTCATAAATTCACGTTTCAAAATCCAGTCCAATGTCCACCGCCCGCGCCGAATGGGTCAATGCGCCGACGGAAATGAAATCCACGCCCGTCTGCGCAATCGCGCGCACGGTGTTCAAGTTGACGCCGCCGCTGGCTTCGGTCTTCGCGCGACCGGCCACGAGTTTGACGGCTTTGCGCCATTGCGCCAGTTTCATGTTGTCGAGCAGGATGATGTCCGCGCCCGCAGTCGCGGCTTGCTCCACCTGTTTCAGCGTGTCGGCTTCGACTTCAATCTGAAGCTTTGGATACTTCGCCCGCGCCCGGCGCACGGCGGCGGCGATGGCATTCGGTTTCGCGTCGCGCAATGCCGCGAGATGGTTGTCCTTGACGAGCACCAGGTCGTAAAGGCCGAAGCGATGGTTGTGTCCACCACCGCAAGCCACGGCGTATTTTTCAAACCGCCGCCAACCGGGCGTGGTCTTGCGCGTGTCGAGGATCCGCGCGCGTGTACCTTGGATGGCGTCCACAAACTGCGCCGTGAGCGTGGCCACGCCGGAAAGCCGTTGAACAAAATTCAACGCCACACGTTCGGCGCTCAAAATGGCGCGGGCCGGGCCGGAAATTCTCAACAAACTTGCGCCCGCCTTCACGCGCTGGCCGTCGCGAGCCAGCCGTTTGATTTTGATTGAGGAGGAAAGTTGGCGAAACGCGGCTTGGGCTAAATTCAATCCCGCCACTACGAGCGGTTCGCGGGCGCGCATGACCGCAACGATTTGCGCGTTCGCAGGCACCGTGGCCAGCGTGGTCACGTCGCCGCCGCCGATGTCTTCAGCGAGCCCCGAACGGACAGCGGCAAGTATTTCTTGGGCACGAAGCCGGTGCATGGCTGGCAGCATGTGTCAAATCGCGAAAATGGAAAAGGCGAAACCGCGCAGACAACTTTGGAAATTGGCGGCAGGATTGTAATCGTCAGGCTGCCCAATCTTCGCTAGAAAGACGGGCGTATGGACGGCGGCGGAATCGTAATTATCATCCTGGTCATCGCGCTCATGGTCGTCGCGGCGATTTACGGCGCGCTCGCGGCTAAGAAGCGGCGGGAGGAATTGTCGGCGCTGGCGGCGCGGCTCGGTTTGCGGTTTGATCCGGAAGACAACCGCGCGCTGGCCGACCAGTTTGAATTTCTCGATCATCTGGCCCAAGGCGATAACCGTTACGCGTTCAACGTGCTGTCCGGCGAATATCAGGAGAAAGAAATGCTCGTTTTCGACTATCACTACGAAACTCACTCGACCGACTCGAAAGGCAACCGGCAGACGCAGCATCACTATTTTTCGTTCTTTATCCTGATGTTGCCGGTGGGATTTCCAGAGTTGCGCATCACCCGCGAGGGTTTGCTCTCCAAAATTGCGCAGGCGTTTGGCTACGACGACGTTGATTTCGAATCCGCCGAGTTTTCGCGCGCCTTCTGTGTGCGGTCAAAGGACAAGAAATTCGCCTACGACGTTTGCAATTCGCAGATGATGGAATATCTGCTGGGCAACCGCGACTTGAGCATCGAAATCGAGAATCGCGCGCTGGCATTGGCGTTTGACAAACGGTTGTCGGCGCAGGAGATCGAGTTCAACCTGCAACGGCTGCTGGAGATTCGGTTGCGGTTGCCGGAGTATTTGTTTACCAAGGTCTGATATGGCTGCTTTCATCATCATCCTTGCCGTCGTCGTGCTCGTCCCGGTCATCTGGGTCGTGGTGCAATACAATTCGCTGGTGAGTCTGCGGAATTTCATCAGCGAATCGTGGAGCGACGTGGACACGGAGTTGAAGCGGCGCTACGACCTCATCCCGAACCTCGTCGCCACGGTGAAGGGCTACGCGGCTCACGAGCGCGAGGTGCTGGAGAGTGTGACCGAGTTGCGCAATCGTTGCGCGGCCAACAACGGTTCGCCCGGCGAACAGGCTCGCGACGAAGTGCAGCTCGTGGACGCGCTCAAGCGGTTGCTGGTGGTCGTGGAAAATTATCCGCAACTCAAGGCCGACCAGCATTTCCTCAAGCTGCAAGGCGAACTCATCAACACGGAAAATCGCATTCAGGCAGCGAGGCGGTTTTACAACGGGAACGTGCGGGATTACCGGAACAGGCGTGAGACGTTTCCGAGCAACCTCGTCGCGCGGATGTTTGGTTTTCAGCCGCAGGAATTTTTCAGTGTGCCGCCGTCGGTGAAGGAAGTGCCGAACGTCGAGTTCGGCAGTGCGTGAGTAGTGGCACAAGTCTCCGGCTTGTATTTGTGTCGTCAACCTTTCGGGTTGGCGCAGGTGGCAAGGGCAACAGTTTTGTCACCAACGCATGCTCGAAGCTCGCGTCACTTATCTCACCGAGATCATTTTGCCCGGCTGCGTGGCGTTGCGCACCGGCAGGAAGCTCGGATGGAATGGTCCTAATATGCGCGCCACCAACGCGGTCGAAGTCGCGCAATTCGTCAAGCGCGTGAACCACAAAGGCTGGGAGTTGTAAGGCATGGTGGGATGCGGCGCGCGATGCGCAGCGCCTTTGTCGGGTCAATTGTGGGTCTGTTTTTGGGTCAGTTTGGTCTTGACACCCAAGGTCATCCGGGGCTTTACTTTCGGCATAAACGTTAACCTTGTGGACGTAGTCAAGCAGCATCAGAACTCGTCGCAAACATCTGTTGGAGGAAATATGTCCAAACTTCGCAATGTCATCGTCGCCATCGTCAGCATCGCCGCCTTGTCGGCTTTGGCCGGCAATCCGTTCAGCAAAGTCACCAGCACCGCCGCCGGCGTCTCCACGTGGGACGCGGACCTGATCAATTCAGACGCTGTCCCGCAAACTGGCAACGGTGTGTATGTGGCCGTGCTCGACACCGGGTTGGTGCCAAACTGGAAGGACTATTTCCCCGGCGCGCGTGTGGCCACGGCGTTGGGCAAGGGCTTCATTCAACCCGTGACGTTCAAGGCCCAAAATCTTGATCCCTGCGGTTTTGACACGGAAGTGGGTCAGTTGCGGGAAACTTCGTGGGTGGGATCAACCGCGTCCACGCACGGCACGCACGTTGCGAGCACGATTCTCGGCTACTTTTATCAGAGCAACGCGGATTCGTCGCAAGGGTATCCGTTGCCGCCGCTGATGATTCGCGGCATCGCGCCGGAGGTGACCATCATCCCGGTGCGGGTGCTGGCGGACTACCAAGTGCCGGCGCTGCCCAAGTGCACCGATCCCGGACCGACCAAATCGGAGACGGTTGTCTTCGGCACGTCGGCGATGGTCGCCGCAGGCATCAATTACGCAACCGACCTGGCGATCGCGGGTTATCGCCCCATGGTCATCAACATGAGCCTCGGTGGCGATGCGTTGGAGGCGGTCGAAAAGGCTGCGATTGATCGCGCGATCGCCAACGGCGTGATTGTGGTTGCCGCTGCCGGCAACACCGGTGCCGAAGGGATGCACTATCCGGGTGCGTATGCTCCCGTGATTTCCGCCGGCAGCGCGGGCTGGGTGGAAGAATGGCTGAATCCGAACGGCACGCTGCCACCACCGCGCTATCGCCTCTGGTGGTTGCAGTCGGGGTATTATCCGTTCCTGGACATCACCGAACCGACGCCGGTCAGCGATGTTTATGTGAGCGATTTTAGCAGCCGCGAATTGGCCGGTCAGCAGCTCGACGCTCTTGCGCCCGGTTCATGGGGGCGCGGGCCGTTCCCCGGCGATCCCGGTTTTTCGCATCTGCCGTGGTGGTCGCAAGGTATCGGCGATTTGCGGGGAAGAAATCCGGGCAATTTCTACTACGTGGGCGGAACGTCCATGGCCACGCCGCATGTCGCCGCCACGGCGGCGCTGTTGCTCCAAAAAAATCCGCTCCTCAACCAGGCGGCGGTTGAATCCATCCTCAAGTCCACCGCTTTGCCCATTGCGCCGGGAGCGACCGTTGTCTATGACCTCGTCCCCACGCCGGGTTTTTACCCCGTGTCTTGGGGTGCTGACGCTGTGGGCGCGGGCCTGATCCAAGTGGACGCAGCCATGTCCGCAACTCCTTAAACAAACCAACACTAACCGGGCGGCTTTGCGCAAGTTCGCGGAGCCGCCCGGCGTGTTTTTGTGTGTCGTGTAGTTTTCAAAAGGAGACTTTTGTGTGCGAACAAAAGGAGACTGCGGGTTAGAAGACTGGACAATGGAGGAGGACGACGGGTTTGGCTTTGGGATCGGGGGCATGGCGTAGGTAATAGATGTCGCCGTCCGGGCGCAAGCAGCGGATGACGATGGCTCGGGGCGGAGCGTCAATGGATTGACGGTGGGCGCCGACGGGGACTTTGCCGTCGTCGCCGATGCGGACGCGGGTTTGCTGGCTCCAGACAAAGGGCCACCACGGGCAGGGCGGCACCGGTCGCAGGACGGAGCGTTTTTCGGCGAGCGCCTGCTGGCGAGCCGCGTGCGGGGTGGTGTCCAGTGCGCGGTGGATTTCGGGCGGGGTGACGTGGGGCAGGAGTTGATCGAGCAGGCGGTTGGCCCCTTCGAGTTCGCGGATCTGATCGGCGGCCAGCAGTGGGGGGAGACGTTTTTGCCAGTAGTCGTGGCGGCGTTCGATTTTGCCTTTGGCCTGCGGGGTGGGTGCGTAGCGCAGGGCGATGCCGTAGAAGTGGAGGGCTTCCCCGAGCTGGGTGAAGGCTTCGGGAACGTGGGTGAAGAAGAAGGAGTGGTAGTCCACATAGAGGGCCAGCGGCAGACCGTGGGTTTGGAAGCAGCGGGACAGGAAATCGAAATGGGCCAGGAGGGTTTCACTTTCGTAGAGGCGAGCGCCAATGTTGTAACGGGTGGCGTCGTCCAGGAGGTCGAGCAGGGCTTGTTTTTCGGGGTTGCCGGGCAGCCAGGCATGCGGGCTGGCGTCGTATTGCCAGAGGGCGCCGTAGTCGCGGGCCTGCCAACGTTTGACGGGTTTGGGAGTGGGTTGGTAGCGGGTATCCGGCGACAGTTTGTTTTCGAGCGCCCAGCGGCGGATGCTGGCGCGGTCGGTTTTGAAGTTGAGGCGGCGGTGGAGTTCACTGGCGGCGGCGCTGTAGGAGGAGGGCGGTTTGGAGGCGAGGAGTTTGGTGAGCAGCGCCATCACTTCGGCGGTCCAGTCCGGGTGATGATCGCCGCCGGACACGCCGGGCGACCAAACCTCGGCCTGACCTTGGGCGCAGGCACGCAGATATTGGCTGAAGAGTTTATAGCAGCGTGCGCGGGACAGACCCAGTTCGCGGGCCGCTTGCGGAGCGGAGAGTTCCCCGCTGCGATGGCGGGCCAGGAGGTGACGGATGAGGGGAGCGGGCAGGCGTTTGATCAGTTGTAATTTTTCATTGCCGCAAGGATGACAGAGAAAGATGGATTTTTCGCTTTGGAACTGGCACCGGCAGGGGGCATGCCGGGCCGCGGTGAAACAGCCCAGCCTGCCGTTTGCCAGACTTCAGGCGGCGCTCAGGTTGCGTCCCCGCAGAGCCCTATCCTCCGCTGAAGCAACCAACGAGGGTACACGCCACTGTCTCGATAACAAGAGGCCCCAAGTATTATTCTCCTTTTGTTCGCACAGACCTGTCTCCTTTTGTTCGCACCACGACACCGGCGTGTTTTTGTGGTGCGAAAAAAATTTTCCTCCGTCAAGATCGTGCTATTCTCCCGCCATGCCGATTCCGGTTATTACGGTCGCCCAGATGCGGGAATGGGAAAAATCCACCTGGGCTGCGGGCCAGGCGGAAACTGAAGTCATCCGGCGCGTGGGAAAAACCCTTGCGCAACGCGCCCTCCAACTCACGCAACCCGGCCAACTGATTCTCCTGCTCGCCGGCAAGGGCCACAACGGCGACGACGCGCGCGCGGCCCGCGAACATCTGGCGGGCCGCCAGGTTGAATTGCTGGACGTGGCGGAGCCAGAAGCGGATTTGCCAAAACTCGACGTCGCACTTGCCAAGCGTCCCGCGCTCGTCGTGGACGCACTGTTCGGCATCGGACTCAATCGCCCGCTCGACGAGCCGTGGATCAAATTCATCACGCGCGTCAATCAAGCCCGCTTGCCCGTGCTCGCCGTGGATGTGCCTTCCGGCCTGAACGCAGACACAGGCGAGACGTTTGGCGCGGCCATTGAAGCATCCGTCACGCTCGCCGTCGGCGCGCCCAAGCAGGGGTTGCTGCACGTGGTTGCGTGGCCGTTTGTGGGGCGGTTGGAAGTGGCGGGCCAGGTTGGTTTGAGTCCATGCCCGCTGCGGGGCGAATTAAGTTGGACGTTGGCGGAAGATTTCACCGGCTTTCCGCCCACGCGGCCCGCGGCAGGTCACAAGGGGAGCTTCGGTCACCTCGGCATGCTTGCGGGCAGCGTCGGGTATCATGGCGCGGCGGTGCTGGCCGCGCGCGCCGCGCAACGCGCCCAGCCTGGACTCATCACGCTCTTCACGCACGAGCCGGCCTACCACGCCGTCGCGTCGCAACTTCAGGCCGTCATGGTCAAGCCGTGGGAAGCAACGGTCAAATTGCCGGGCGACCTCAGCGCGCTCTTGATCGGCCCCGGCCTGGCGGCTGCGGACCTGCCGGACGAAATGAAACTGGTGACGCGCAGGCTTTGGCGCGATTCGTTGCTGCCGGTGATTGTGGACGCCACCGCGCTGGACTGGCTGCCGCTCGACCCGGTTCCCCGAGACGCCATTCGCGTCCTCACCCCGCATCCGGGCGAAGCCGCGCGATTGCTCAAAACCACCGCCCAAAACGTGCAGACGGACCGTCCACATGCGCTACGCGAAATCTCCAAACGCTTCGGTAACTGCTGGGTCGTCCTCAAGGGCCAGCAAACTCTGATTGGCCGCAGCGACGGAGAAATTTTTGTGAACCCGTCGGGAAATCCGCACCTCGCCCAAGGCGGCAGCGGTGACGTGCTGGCCGGTTTTATCGCCGGTCTGCTGGCGCAACCCGCGTTGCAGGCCGATGTCGGCCGGACGTTGCGTTACGCCGTCTGGCAGCACGGGGCCGCCGCCGACGCGCTGCAAACCCGGCGGATCAACTGGATT
>CAYIOH010000174.1:0-7827 GCA_964364975.1 uncultured Bifidobacteriaceae bacterium | reverse complement strand
TTGGCGACGGCAACACAACCACCAACCCCGAACCGCTCAACATCTACTCCAACGCCGGCAATTTCACCGTCACGCTCACCGCCATCGGCGCGGGTGGAACGAACGTGCTCGCTCGCAC
The DNA here is from genome assembly GCA_964364975.1 of uncultured Bifidobacteriaceae bacterium. GTDB lineage: Bacteria > Verrucomicrobiota > Verrucomicrobiia > Limisphaerales > JADLHS01 > JALOTT01. The sequence continues at coordinate 7,709 of CAYIOH010000174.1, read as the reverse complement.
GAATTACATTCTCGTCCTCAAGCCAGCCCAACTGCTGGTCAGCCCGGTGACTCTGGACTTTGGCAACGTTCTGACCGGACGGCTGGCCCACGCGTCGTTCGTAGTGAGCAACGCAGGCGACGTCACCTTAAGCGCCACCGCCACGATCACCCTCGCACCCTTCTCACTGCTGGATGCCACGTCAAACACCGTCCCCAGCCTTGCCTTCGACGCGCCGACGCTGGGCGCGACAAATCTCATCGTGCGTTTCGCGCCGGACGCCGTCGGTGCGTTCAGCAACGTGGTGGTGTTCGTGAGCAATGGCGGCGATGCCACCAACATACTCGCGGGCATGGGCGTCGGTGCGCCGCTGATCCTCTGGCCAGCGCTGGACGGAATTGATTTCACGTTCGCGTTCGACACCGCCGCGGGACTTACCTACGAGGTTCAGTTTAAGGATTCGCTGGACGATCCCGTCTGGCAGACGCTGCAAACCGTGCCCGGTGACGGTTCGCAAAAAATCATCACCAACTCCATCGTCACGCCGGCGCAACGCTTCTACCGCCTGCGCGTTGAATAAAACCGCCGTCGCGCGCCTGCCGCGACGGGCGCGAGCACGGCGGGCAAGTTTACTGGTAGATCAGATACCTCGCCCGCCGCTTCAGGAATTCGTCGAGGTCCGCCTTCCAACTCGCGCGGATTTCCGCGAACGGCTCATTCGTTTTCACGACGACAAGCCGGTACTTGTTCGAGGATTGCCAGAAAATGTTGGTAGCAAAAGTCTTGCAAATATCTGACCAGGCATAATGATGACTGCGAGTTCAGAAGTGTTAAGTGTTAGTTTAAGACTTTTGCTACCGAGCAGGAAACATTACGCTATGAAAACACAACCCCCCAAGAAACCGTTCCGGAATTCCCGTGGCATAAATTCCCGTGGCATATTTGCAATCAACTTGGTCTTCTCGTTAGCGCTCTACCTTTCATGGGCGAACGGCTACGCGGCAGATCTTCCGCCAAGCCGACAGCGCGCGGCCAAACACGATTCGGTTAGGGAAACCGCCAAAGTTCAGTTTGCTGGAGAATCATTTGCTCGTGTACAGGCAAAACGCGATCGGGCAACAAAGCATCCCAAGTTGGTGCAGCGACTTGAGTCGCGTTTGATTGACGCGTGGCAACAGGCAGCCACGGAGGGCGTTTAACAGTCCATGGCAACCTTGAGTGCCTCAGGGGTTCGAGTGCAGGGGGAGAATGTGATCGTGATTGTGGAATGCGCTCAGACCGCCGACCCCAAAGATGTCGCTGCATTGATTGTCGCAAAGAACGGCACTGTCGTTCGTACGGGTGAATCGCACGTGAAGGCCGCGGTTCCAATTCTGGCATTGGAGGAAATAGCCAACATACCAGAGGTTTCATTCGTTCGAATTCCCATCCAAAAGAGAGCGATGAACACGGTCCAAACAGAGGGACGTTGGGTCACAGGCGCGACTAATTGGCATACGGCGGGCTTGACGGGACAAGGAGTGAAAATAGCAGTCATTGACGTTGGGTTTGCGGGACTCGCAACGCGAAAAACAGAAGATGAGATCCCTGCTTCGGCGATCGAAATGGACTTTTCCGGAACTGGAATGACGTCCGGCACAGATGACCACGGCAACGCTTGCGCGGAGGTTATTTACGACATGGCGCCGGGTTGCCAGATGTACCTCATTAAGGCGTTGGACGAGGACGAGGATGATGCCGCAAAGAATTACTGCAAAACGCAAGGAGTGCAGATAATCAGTTACTCCACGACCTATGATCGTGTGAACTTTTATGATGGCGTACCATACAGTTCGATTTCGCCGCATCCGGTTACCATCGTCAATGATGCCAACGCGAACGGTATTCTATGGGTCAGCGCCGCAGGCAACGAACAGGTGAATCATGCTAGGGCTGCGTGGCTGGATGCCAATGCTGACAGTTATCTCGACTGGAAGCCGACGGGCGCTACGGCAATAAACGAACTTTGGAATGACGGCAACCCCATACCCGTGGGTGCGGTGATAGATGTTTCCCTCACGTGGAACAAATGGCCTGTGACCGACCAGGATTTCGACCTAGACTTGTATCGTCTAGTCGGTACGACGTGGACGTATGTTACCTCCGCTGAGGATCCGCAGACCGGAACGCAAACTCCCCGCGAACATTTAACCTATCCTGTGACTATTGCGGCAAGATATGCGGTTGCGATCTATAAATACAGCGCAACCACATCGCCAACATTCATCCTGCGCACTGCCCCGTACGAAATATTCTACTATGGTTACGATAACTACAGCACTCCGGCGCCCGGCAGTATCGGTTGTCCCGGTGATGCGGCCTCTTCGTTCTCGGTCGGGGCAATTGATTTCATCAACTACGCGAGCGGCCCGATAGAGTGGTTTTCGTCACTTGGACCGAACAACGGTGCTTACACGGGCAACCCCGCAGTCGTGAAACCGGATATTTGCGGGCCGGATTTTGTAAGCACGGTGACTTATGGTGCCGAAGGTTTCCTTGGGACGTCGGCTAGTACTCCGCATATTGCGGGCTTGGCAGCGTTAGTGAAGGGACTGTACCCAACTTATACTAACGCCCAACTGAGAAGTTACATCCAACGCTACGGTGTTGACTTGGGAACGGCCGGCAAAGACAACACTTACGGTTATGGGCCTTGTGTGTTGCCGGCACCGGTGATGGTGAATTTCACGGGCAATCCGACCAACGGCGCCGCACCGTTGACCGTGGTGTTTACCAACCTGAGCAGCGGGGCAACCAACTACAGTTGGAGTTTCGGCGACGGCAAGACCAACACCACGATTAATCCCACCAACGTTTTTACCAACGTCGGTAGTTACACGGTCAGTCTGACCGCCATCGGCGCGGGTGGAACGAACGTGCTGACCCGCATCAATTATATCGTCGTAACGAATCCGCCGCCGCCGGTCATCACTTGGCAGTACATCACAAGTTCTGGAACGTTGGAAATCGCTTGGAACGGCACTGGCTTCCACCTCCAAGCGCAGACCAACACCCTCAATGTCGGCATCACGACAAACTGGTTCGATTACCCGGGCGGAATGAATTCTCCGGTCATGGTTACAAATAACCCGGCCAATCCATGTGTATTCTACCGTTTGGTGTGGCCGTAAGGGAACCGGCAAAGACATTATTAGCCAAGTGGCTTCGCCACCATGCTGCTACGGTGGAAACATGAGGCCTGCGAGTGTTGGTTGGCGCTGGTGTCCAAGCCAGTATCAGTCTTCCTCAGGCGAGGCGGAGTTAGTGGGTTAGCAACCTCACCGGTAAATCAAAAACTTCGCGCGTCGCTCTTGGAAATCATGGAGCTCTCCCTTCCAACTCGCGCGGATTTCGCTCAGCGGTTTGTCGGCTTTGATCGCTTCGAGCGTGGGCGGGTGCAGGAGGAGGTGACCGATCTTGTCGGGGTTGAAGTCTGTCGGATAAAGCCGGAAAAGTGTCTTCGCCATCTGCAAGCCCACTTCCACCACATTGCAGCAGTTGCGGTCGTTGAGCATGATGTAAACGCCGCCGCAGTTCTGTCCTTGGTGAACGCTGCTGGCCGGCGTGAAACGGATCGGCACGAAACTCACGCCCGGCAGTTCAGCGCGGTTCAACTCCTCTGCGAACCGGACATCATCAATGTAAGGCGCTCCCACCACCTCGAAGGGCGTGTCCGTCCCCCGCCCCACCGACAACGCGCTCTCCAGTATTCCGACGCCCGGATAAAGCATCGCCTGCTTCAAGTTCCGCAGGTTCGGCGAAGGGCTCGTCCAAGGCAGGCCGGTTTCGTCGAACCACTGGTCGCGCCGCCAGTTTTCGATTTCAATCACCGTGAGGTCGGCCTTCAGATTTTGTTCGGCGTTATACATCCGCGCCAGTTCGCCCAACGTCATGCCGTGCCGGAGCGGAACTTTGTAAAACCCGACGAACGTGGGCGGCCCGGCTAGCACCGGCCCATCAATCGCCACGCCGTTGATGGGATTCACGCGGTCGAGAATAAAAATCTGTTTCCCATTTTCCGACGCCGCTTCCATGGCCAGGCCCATGGTGGAGGCATACGTGTAGAACCGGCAGCCGATGTCTTGAATGTCGAAGACCAGCACGTCCAAGTCTTTCAAGTGTTCCGGCTTTGGCTTTCGGGTCTCGCTGTAAAGACTGTAAATCGGCAGGCCGGTCATTTCGTCTTTGCCATCCCCAACTTGTTCATCCGCCACGCCGCGAATGCCGTGCTCCGGACTGAACAGCGCCACCAACTTCACGCCCGGCGCATTTTTGAGCAGATCAATTGTCGCGTTACGGTCGCCGTCGTGGCCGGTGTGGTTGGTGATCAAGCCGACACGCTTGCCTTTGAGCGGGGCAAAATGATTTTTTGCCAGCACGTCAATGCCATTGAGGGTCTGAACTCGCTGTCCCGGGTAGGGCGCGTCACTCCGTGTGCGCCGCCCCGGAAAGCTCGCAACCCCGGCGCGCACGGAGTGACGTGCCCTACCTTGAGCGCCGGAATCACCCGCTCGCGTCGGCAGGGCGCCGGGCACGTAGGCGAAGTTGAAATCGGCCACCGCCTCCGCCGCGAGCGTGCCGAGCTGTGCGCGCAACGAACTGACATTGCCACTCTCCGTCGGATGATTCCGGTTTGACAGGAAAATCACGAACGTCTTCGAGAACGGGTCGAGCCACAACGACGCGCCGGTCCAGCCGGTGTGGCCGAACGAACCCAATGGAAAAATCCCGCCGCGCGGGACGCTGTAACCACTGTCAATGTCCCAGCCCAGACCCCGCCGCGCCGAAACGCCCGGCGGCGTCTGCACGCTGGTCATCAGCCTGACCGTTTCCGGCTTGAAAACGCGCACGCCGTCCAGTTCCCCATCGTTGAGCAGCATCTTCGCATAGCGCGCGAGGTCCGGGGCCGTCGTGAACAAACCCGCGTGTCCCGCCACGCCTCCCATCTTCCGCGCCGTTGGATCATGCACGACTCCCCGCCACGCTTTGCCATCCACCACTTCCGTCGGCGCGATGCGCGGAAGTTTCTCCGCGGACGGCCGGAAACCGGTGTCGGTCATTTTCAGCGGGCTATAGATTTCACGTTGAACATATTCCTCCAGCGGCGTTTTGCTCACGCGCTGGACGATTTCGCCCAGCAGGAAGAAATTGATGTCGCTGTAACGGAAAACCGTGCCGGGGACGGATTGCAACCTTTCCTCGCAGGCCTTTTGGATCGCTGCCGCTTGTCCTTGCCAGTCCGATTTGGTTTCGACGTCCGGGCGCAGCCCCGAGACGTGTGTCATCAATTGACGCACCGTGATGTTTTCCTTCCCGCCACCGGTGAACTCCGGGAGGTAGGTCCGCGCGGGTTCATCGAGCTTCACCTCCCCGCGCTCCACCAGCAGCATCACCGCCGGCGCGCAAGCGACGACTTTCGTGAGCGATGCCACGTCGAAGATTGAGTCCCCGGTCATCGGTTCTTCGATGGGCACGAGAGCGCGTTTGCCGAAGGCCTTGTGATGGCTCGCGCCGTTGTGCTCGACCCACAGCACGCCGCCGGAACACTGTTTTTCGGCGATGGCTTGCACAATCGCCGTGTCCATCTCGGCCAGCTTTTCTGGACGGAGCAAAACGTGAGTTTCAGCCGACGCAATTGCGATCGTGCAACCAACCGCAATCAGCACGCAGCCAAATCTGTCGGCGATAAGAGTCTTCATTGCCGCCCGAATTAAACCAGCCGCGGGCGCTGGAACAACTGGAATGTTTGGTTCGCCGCAAAAAAGCGCTCCTTTCGATGGCGGTTTGACCAATTTACTTGCCGTGTTTATCTCACTCGGATAACCAAAGCGGACAGACAACCGGCACACGTCATGGAACAACGCGCAAACAATCGTCGCATCCGGCCCACGGCGGATTACTCCCGACCGGAGCCGCGCCCGCTCATGCCGTTGGCGCAACGATGACACGAACTCTGGGGAACATGCGATGAGGAAACCAGGCATCGGCGAACCAAACTTGGGCGCGATAGTAGGCGTGGTGGTCGGAGCCGTGGGCGGTTTGGTTGCGCTCGCCATGCCGCTGGCGATCATGTGCGGCGACATCAGAGTGCTGTCCGAGGCGCGCACGTTGGGGCTGGTTGGATTTCTCGTCAGCTCAATCGTCGGCTGGTTTCTTGGCGGACAAATTGCCCCGCGGCTTGAAGGCAGATTGAGCGAGCGCAACGCGGGCATTGCCGGCGGAATCCTGGGTGGACTGGTGCCGGTGGCGGGGTTTGCGTGGTGGGGTTTGTATCTGGCGACGCCGGGATGAAAAATGTTTTGGCTTTCAATCTTCGGCTATTTTGCCCAACAGAAAGCTTCCGCACAGGAGATGTTCCCTCCGCGCTCCTCACGGCCCCGGGTTGATGGGAACGCTCACCGATTCGCCGGGTTTGAGCTTGTCCAGATTCAAATTCGGATTCGCCGCACGCAGGTCGCTGGGGTTCACACCGTACATCCGCGACAGGAAATCCAGCCCCTCGCCCGCCTTCAGCACATGGGTTCGTGCCGGCGGCGGCGGCTTGGGTGGCATCGGAGGCTCGGGCGGCAATTCCTGTCCGAGCGCCTGCGCATTGGCAGTGAGTTGTTTGAGTTCAGTTTCCTTCAATTTGATGGCGATCTGCGCAGCGGTGAGATTCGTGTTGGCCCGGATGAGGGCCTGCTCATCCGTTGTGGCCTGGTTGATTTCGTAAAGCGCCCGGGTGGATTCCGGGACGCCGGCGGCCAACGCGGCGGCATAGGCGTCGCCGTACGCCGGGTCGTGCAGCAATTGATACTGCTGGAAACGCTCCGGGCCGAGCGTGTTCTTGATGGCGGCGAGGCGTTGTTCTTCGAGTGAGCGACGGGCGGCGACGCTGTTGGCGTCTGTCGCGCCGGCGAGCAATTGCAACTGCTGGTCAAAGTAATCGGTGGCGCGAAACACGGCGCGGAATTCGTCGGGCGTGGCGTTGAAATATTTCAACTGGCCGAGTTCGGTGCGCAACGCGACGGCGTTTTGTGAATAGCGGAGCAGGAATTCCTCGATTTGCAGAGGCGAAAGCACCGAGGCCAGTTCAAGGCGGGTCTGCTGGCGCAATTTGGCGAGTTCCACCGGATCGGGCGGCTTGCCGGCTTTCCGCTGCGCTTCGAGGTAAGCCTGGATGCGTTCCTGCGTGCGGACGCTGATCTCCTGCACGCGTTGTTTTACGTCGTCGGGTAATGCGCCGAGCACCGGGCCGTCGAGTGGAATGGGTGCGCGCGAAGGCCGCGGCAGACTGACGAGGTCGCCGGATTCCCAGCCCGGTCCGAGCAGCCGGGCGAGCAATGCGCGGCGTTCTTGGTCCAGTTCGCGCGATTTTAAGGCGGCCAGCCGGATCACATTGGTGTCCGGCTCCGCACGCCACCACTGCTGCTCGGCGGTCACGATTTCCGTTGCGCGCCTGCGGGCGTAGAGCGCATTCACATCGGCAATGATGATGTCGCGGATGGTTTGCTCGGGACAACTGATCCGGCGCAGGTTGGCGATATAGCTTGGGTAGTCGTCGGACTCGACCTCCCGCCACGTAAAGAACTGGCGGCGCACAATGACGTTGGTGCGAATCTGGCCGGTCGTGTCGGTGGGTCGCGCAAATGCGCCGCGGCGCCCAGCCGGCCAGCCAGTGCGCGAGGACAGTGACCAGCCGAGGGCCAGCA
>CAYIOH010000173.1:0-7840 GCA_964364975.1 uncultured Bifidobacteriaceae bacterium | reverse complement strand
AATTTCTTTTCCCCTCTGCCTGTCGGCTTTCTTTAACTGCCAGCCAAACGCCCTGCGAGTATGACGCCCCCGGTGATGTTGGTGTTGTAGATGCCATAGTTGAGAACTATGTTTGTGCCGGTTTGATTGGTGACTTTAATACCTCCGGCCAAGGCCACCGTGTTGGTCCAATAAAACGTCTTTGCGCTCCTGACTGAGTTGAAGGTGTTAATTGTGAAGGCTGGCCCGTAAGTGCCATAGGTGGTCACCCCGTTGGTTAATACGGCGAACAACCCGCCATTGGGTTGCTCAAGATAATCAACCTCCAGAACGTTCCACGGAACTTGAGCGCTCGGTCGGATTATTACCCAATCATCTGTAGCGTCCATGACTCCATAGTATGTGAACCAGTTTGTGTCTTTTAGATGCGACCCCAGCGTTCCAGAAGTAGAAACCACACCCCACCATGAAAGAAAGGTGGTCATGCAGCCAGCTATGGGGAACTTGTTGGTGAGGCTGAAAGCTACTTGGTCGAATACTCCTATGGGAGTCATATCAACCAATCCCGTTCCCGCGAGCAGGATTTTGACATTCTGTCCGCTGGCAATCTTCGCCATCGTGTTCGTCCAAAGAAATCTGCCGTAGTTCTGGTTATCTTCGAGGCGACTGGCCTGTAGGGCGCGCCAAGCGTCGTTGCTCAAGTTGGTTTCATTAACCAGCACGCGGTAGAACTTTGACCCGGTCTGTGATACCAGCCCGCTCAACTGGAATGTCCCGTTCGATGTCACCGATACCGCAGCCGCGTTGGTCGTCCACGGCCCGGTCACGGTTGGTGCCTCTAACACGGTCGCCACGCTGCCCGGCATCAAGTTGGTGCAAACCAGTTCCCCGTTCTGGCTGAACGAACTAATCGCCGGCGACTGCCCCAATGCGGTCACCCATACCCCAAGCGCCAATGCGCTCAGACCGAGTTTCATCCCGGCTGTTCCTCTTTTCATAAACTGATGGGATTTTGCCTTCCTGCCGTGGCGTGCCTGACGGTGAATTACTTTTCGTCTATCCACATGCGACTACTTTGCGCCTGAGCGGTTTAAGCGTCAAGAGCAGATGTCCACGTCCAGATGTCCACGTCCGCCACGATGCCTCTCGTCGTGCTGACTTCTGGACTTCCCGACTTTAGGTCTTGACGACTTGGCGACTGCCGCCTTGTATGCTCCCGCCATGAATCGCGTTGCCCCAGTCCCCGCTGCCGTGCTGAAAATGAATAAAGCGAAGGTTGCGGCGCGGCAGAAAGCCTACCGCGCCAGGAACAAGGCGAAGATTGTGGCGCAGAAGAAAGCCTGGTCCGCTAGGAACAAGGCGAAGATTGTGGCGCAGCAAAAAGCCTACTACGCCAGAAACAAGGCGAAGATTGTGGCGTGGAAGAAAGCCTGGTACGCCAGGAACAAATCGAAGATTGCGGCGCGGCAGAAAGCCTACTGCGCCAGGAACAAGGCGAAGATTGCGGCGTGGCAGAAAGCCTACCGCGCCAGGAACAAGGCGAAGATTGCGGCGTAAGGCAGAACCGCGTGGGCAGTAGCCACGATAGCCCGCGCTGTGCGTAGGGATTGTCTAGGACGCACCGGAGAAAAAACGGGCGCCGTTACCGGGCGCCCGTTCCAGGTTCAGCGATGTATCCCCGGCGCTCAGGAGATGAAACCGAGGATTACTCTGAGGACTTCTAATTTGCGCCCGGACCTGTGACAGCGCAAAACGAACAAGACCCGATGACCCAGCGTATTTAACCCGACGCCACGATACCCACCTTAACGCCAAAAAACAAAACGAGCGGCCCGGTTTCCCAGGCTGCTCGATTCACTACCGCTCTCTACTGATATGAAAACCCGGTGGGGAACCACCCGCACCGACGCAGGCATTATTGACAACCGCGATTCCGCTGGTCAACAGATTTTTTCACCGTCATCGGCGCGGCAAGTTAAATTGGAAAGCAGGGCACTCGACCGATTTTAGGCGGCGTGTTCATCAAACGCCACGCTCACCTCGTCTCCACCCGAGCAAACGTGCCGGAAGAAACAGCAAGGCACGAACTAATGCGAATACCGCGTTTAGCGTGATGCCGATAAGCCGCAACGGCAAAGACAAAAGCCAGACCACGGGAAAGAGAATTAGCGCAAGCAGCGCGATGGGCCACGAAAGTACGAACAGAATGCACCATCCGACAAAAAGAATCAGCGCTTTCATTGTTTATCCTTTCATTTCGTTGTTGAACGTCAACTCCGCCTGACGCCAGAGATGCGACCGCCGCCGGGGACGCGCTTCGGCTGCAATCGTCGCGTCGAAATTCTCCCGAACCGTCCGCCTGCCCAGCGGGGCGGCGGCGCTGGAGCGCTCTGGTTAGCCGTCCTCATTTGCTCTCCTGCCCTCCACGAAGCTGCTCTGCTGCGACCAGCAGCATCGGGCCAACGAAGAATGCTTTGCCGACAAAATACAATCCGATGCCCACCCACACAGCGTCGTCCTTGGCCTTGACGTGGAACAGAATCCATAGTCCGCCGATGAGACAGAGCAGAAAGGCAATAACCGCTGAGATTCGTGCCAGTGTTTTCATAATGGTGTTTTGTATCTTTGATGTGCGATGCCGGCTAACTCAAATATAGGTCAGCGACGGGAGCCAGCCGCCGATGACTCTCGATCTGTCTGTGAGCGAATCGGCTGGCTCTCGTTCGCTGCACCGCTTCGTTCGCTGCCGGGGTTTGTTGGTGCAAGGGTTTCAGTAATCAAGCGGCAGACCGGTTCGGGGCTCTTCAGGAAGAGCCGAATGCGTGCCTTGCGCGAACGCCACCAATGTTGAACGGGATTGCACGTGATGAGTTCCAAATACGGCCCGAAAAGGCGGTTGCGTCCAACGGAAACCGCTTCCACGTAATCTCGATCGGCAATCTTGTGCGTTTCTGCAAACCACGCCATCCATTCAACACGGAATATCCGAAGCACCCAGCCGGGAAGAAAGACACGCCGGTCTGTGACGTACAATCCCATTTCCTGGATTGGCGGACATGAGAACGACGCTCGATAGCTCGGCAACGATTTTCCGGTCACAGCCCAGAGAATGGACTTGAAATAGAGAACCTTCTCGCCCGGCTCCAGCCGAGGAAGCATGCTCAAACTGATTTTTGACCTATTGTTCATTGCTTAATGTTCTCTACAGCGAACTATGATTATACGACCGCCGGTTCGTATATTGAACCGGGAAAAACCGCAGGTTGGCCAGGCAAGTTGGTGCCGCTGCGCGGTTGACGGAAAATTGCTTCTCGTCTGTTCTCATGGAGGCGACTTTGCGCCCGCCGTATTTAGTGTCAAGTATCAATCAGAAGGAATTTCTCAGCGGGCAATCTGAATTAGCGGTGCCGCAGGGGCATTGAAGGCTGGTCAGTGAACACCGCAATCGTTGGTGGAACGGTTCGTCAAAAAGTCACGCTCTGTTCCCGGTCGGACGGATGCAGCGGGCGGTACTCGGGGTTGTATTGCTGCCATTGCCAGTTCGACTCCTGTTCGAGCGTGGGAGCGATACCGACGCAGCCGCCGGAGAACGGCACGAGGAGCAGCAGGATGAAGAATGCCGCTGCGCGGTTTAACGAGAATCGCTTCCCGTCTGTCCTCATGCCGCGACTTTGCGCCTGAGCGGTTTGAGCGTCAAGCGGCAAAAGGGCAGAGCCGGGGCATAATCCTAAATTCCGCAGACGGAATCGTACGAAGAATTCATAAACCACAGATGCACACGTACCTGCCGCGACGGTGCGCGAGCACGGCGGGTAAACACGGATTTGGGGTTGCGCGCTTCGCTCGCCCTCCGGGTGAGCCGCTCGCCTCCTGCAAGGGCTTGGTATCCGCAATACAATGACGAAGGTTCATCCAATTTTGACAAAGATTTCGGAACGCCCAGCTTCCGTTTCCCGGTCGAAGAGACAAACGAATGAGGACAAGCGAATGAAGGCAAGGCCTTTTTTATTCGCTTGTCCCCATTCGCTTGCCAAGCATCCGGGCCAGACAGAGGGGCGTGTGGTTGCGGCTTCGCCGCGCTGTGTCCATCCGTGGTTGAACTGCGTTTTCCAAGATAATGACCGCGGCGTGTTTAATGCGCTCGGGATAGGCCGCTTTTGGCGGGAGGAGCGGTCGGTGGTTCTCTCACCGCACTATTCGCCACGATCGGACCCACTGTTTACATGATATTCCTTGGAAGCAAAAGTCTTTTGCGCAGTGGCCAACGACGGGGCGCAATTTGACAGTACCAGCATACTGCGAGCGTAACGGATACTCTAACGACGACAACGCAACTTATCAACGAAAGGCAACGGATGAAGTCGGAAAGCAAACGCCGCGTGGCGGGAAACGTCTTGAAAAAAAGTAGAGGAATGAGTTAAAAGCCCGGGTCACAATAATAACAATGGCACCAACAAAAATAAACCCGCTTGAAAACTCAGATGCCCCACCAATGGGAACAATGCCACAGAAAACCAATGGCACCTTAAAGACTTGGGGAATCAGTCTGCTGCTTGCCTTGGTTACCCTCGCGGCATATTGGGGAGTATTCTCCTCAGGATTTGTGGATATGGATGATCCCTATTATGTAGTCCAGAACCAGCAGGTGCAGTCTGGTTTAAGCTGGGACGGATTGAGCTGGGCGTTCACGTCGAGAGATTGTGACAATTGGCATCCCGTGACCTGGGTTTCCCTAATGCTGGATTGCAGTCTTTATGGTTCCGGGCCCGCCGGCTTCCACACCACAAACCTCGCGCTCCACATCCTCAACACGATATTGCTTTTCTTGCTGCTGCAACTAATGACCCGTGCCCGATGGCGCAGCGCATTTGTGGCGGCTTTGTTTGCTCTTCATCCGCTCCATGTGGAGTCCGTGGCATGGATCGCCGAGCGGAAGGATGTTCTGAGCACCTTGTTCGGGCTTTTGACTCTCCGAGCCTATCTCTGGTATGCAAAAACCCCGGAAACCAAGCGCTATTGGCCAGTATTGTTGTTTTTTGCGTTAGGGTTGATGGCCAAACCCATGCTTGTCACCCTCCCTCTTCTGTTGCTGCTATTGGATTTCTGGCCCTTGAAACGAATGCCGCCCGCAGTGAAGTTTTTCGGACGCGTAATTGAAATCACAAGCAGGGAAGACTCTGCAATCTACCGCCGGACTTCACCGGACCGGTTGGTTTTAGAAAAGATACCCTTGTTTGCACTGGCGGCGATTTCGAGCGCACTCACCATTTGGGCGCAACAGAAAGCCATCCAAGTGGCCATCCACTTGGAATTCCGCTTATTGAACGCCGCTTTGTCGTATCTCCGCTACATGGTGAAAATGATCTGGCCTGGCAGGCTATATGTTAATTATCCCTACCCGCAAGGCTGGCCCATCTGGTATCCAATCATTGCGGCTGTCATTGTCGGCTATGTGAGTTTTCTTGCCGTCCGGCAATCAAGAAAGCGGCCTTATGTTTTCGTCGGCTGGTTTTGGTTTTTGATCGCACTACTGCCGGTCATTGGCCTGGTGCAAGTTGGGATACAATCCATGGCCGACCGATACACCTACATACCACTTGTCGGGCTTTTCATCGCCATAACCTGGCTGGTTTGCGATCTTGTCGAGCAATGGCGTTTTCCCAAAATCATGCTGCGGGTTCTGGCCGTAGCAGCCGTCGTTGGCTGCATGTTCTTGACGATCGTTCAGGTGGGTTATTGGAAAAACAGTTTTACACTCTTCCATCATGCACTCCGCTTGAATCCAAGCAATTACTTTGTGGAGGTTAATCTGGCGATGAGCTATTCGGCCAAGAAAGAATATGAACCGGCCTTGGAACATTTGGTTCAGGCATCAAAAATCAATCCCTACTCCGGGAAGATTTACAATAAAATAGGCTGGGTTCAATTCAAGCTGGGGAAATATCAGGATGCAGTTGAATCTTACAAGACGGCGCTGCAGCGGCATGGAGAGCCAGCGTTGGCCCATTACGGGATGGCACTGGCGTTGGAAAAAGAGGGGAAACTGGACGAAGCGGTCGAACAGATTCAGGCTGCGATGGTTTTGGAGCCGGGAAATCAAGAAAATATCGAGGAATACAACCGGATCATGGAAAAGCTGGAAAAACAAAAGACTGGCACTTTACAACCGGCTCCCCCGTGAACTCTTTGGTTCTGTGGATAATAAAGTGCATTCTCAAAGACTGAAGGCATCTGCGCACCTATGAAACGACCATATTAATCCCACCTGGAATGCTTAATCGGCGGCTTCAGGAAGCCGAAGCGGCTTGGGGCCAAAAGGATTTTTCGGAATGTATTGAATTGCTGGAACGAGCCAGACGTTTCGCGCCCGCCAATGCCACCATCATCCTCCAACCGGGGCGCATCCAATTGATAGGAATTTGTGGTATTGACGCTGCGCGGCTCAGTAAGAATTATCTCTCGTCTGTCCTCATGCAGCGACTTTGTACCTGAGCGGTTTGAGCATCAATCATCAATCAGAATTGTCTTCTCAGCGGGTTATCTGAATTTGCGGTGCCCGGGCTGGTGTATTGAGGTGCGGCTGGTTCGTGATGGCCTCAACCGTTGGCGGAACGGCGTGTCAAAAAACGTCCCTCATTCAAAAGCGGGACTCCCGACGCAGCGCAACATGCGAAAAGTGCCCCGTGCCCCGGACACGGCGGAGACGGGCGTGGCAACGTGGTCGGGGTGGTGTCGGCCAACAGGCGATTCCCGACGCTGCACTGGATGCGCCCCGGATCCGCGCGCGGGTTTCGAGGAATTCGTGGAACAGAATCGAGAGCAGCCACGCCCGGACATTGGCCGGAACCGGCAAATCGCGGCTTCGGTCGAGCGCCAGGAGAAGGGTGCGCTGGGTCAATAGCATCGCCTCTGCCGGGTTGGGGCAAAGGCGCTCGGCGAAACAGAACAGCGATCGATAGTGGAGCTCCACCAGCGTTTCGATTTCAGACAGAGCGGCGGTTTGCATGATGATCGAATTAGCTAGCCACATGCCACACGTCTGGAACGATCAAGCAAAACGGCCACGGCACACGCTCCAAGTTGCCCATCAAGTGGTTGCGGAGTGATTTCGGAGAGTGAGACGTAACTTTTTTAGCGAATCAGCCTCGTCTGGTTGCGCTCGCTGATCTGCGAGTTAAGCGTAAAGTAACTGTTTCTGTGAACGATTCAGTCAACCCTATGAGTCGCCGAGTGGCGTGACGCACAAATGAAGACAGCACTGTGATAGCGACTCGCGAACTGGTAGCCTGCCGCGCATGAACAACGGACGGCTTACGGCGTGGGTGGCGTGGTGTTGTGGAGCACGGTCCCGAAAGAGACCCACGAGCAGATTCTTGGGAAAGTGTGGTGGTGCGATTGTTGCGGCGAGGAAAGGACAAGGAGATGAAGATTCGTAGATGGCTTTGCCTTGGTTCATTGGTCTTGTGGTTCGTGCCTACGACTTGGGGCGAGGTGACGCGTCAGCAGTTGGACCTGTGGCTGGATTCAAACGTGCATGACTGGCGCTGGCACCTAGGCGAAGCCCCCGGCGCCGAGCAGCCGGATTTTGACGATTCGCATTGGGAACACGTTGATCTGGGTTTCAAGTGGTGGCCGCATGATTCCACCGGCTGGTTCCGCACTCGCATTACAGTCCCGGAAGCGATTAACGGAATTCCCATCAAGGACGGAACCATTCGCATGAAAGCAGGCATGGACAACGGCGCCCAAGCGTATGTGAATGGCGTATTCAAACAGGACTTCGAGTGGTCGAAAGGCGATTTCATACTGACGGATCATGCGCAGCCGGGCGAGGTCATCACGGTGGCGCTGCACGCTACCA
>CAYIOH010000172.1:0-7847 GCA_964364975.1 uncultured Bifidobacteriaceae bacterium | reverse complement strand
CAATGCGCATGAGCTTCCAGTCGGCATGTGCGTCTGGTGCGGACTCGACGATGAAGTCGAATGCCTCCCTCCGAATCCGCAGGCAAACTTCATGGGTCGCGCGCGAAAAATCCTGCACCGACCAGTCCGAGAAGCCGTGATTCGTGACCACGGAGCCGAGGCGGTCGGGGCCGTGCGGTTCATGTTCAACCGACGTTTTGATCCAACACAGCGGCCCGGCCCTGACCATCAAGCCGGCCTGGTCGTATTGATGCACCGGATGGAAGCGGACTTTGGTTGTGATCGCAAAATCCCCGGCGATTTCGGTGAACAGAAAATGGCCGTTGTCCGCCCGGAAGCCGTAGTGAGTTCCCTGCCAGAAGTCGGTGGCTGCGGCCGGTTGCACGACCAGCGCGGGCAGCGACGAATCCACCGTCCAGGTCGGCGGCGGATTCAGCCAGCGCAGTCGCGGATCTAGCGAAGGCTGATGGAAACGCTCATCAAGGATGACTTTAGTTGGCTTGGGTTGTTGCACGTTGGGGGCACTTGTTACTTGGGCAAGCCTTCGCCCGCATCCCAAATTGTCGCGCCAATGAAGCGCTCGCGGTTCTCGTTCTCGTTGTAATAGTAGATGGTCACCAGTTTGCCGTCCGGGCGTTGGAGGGTTCGCGGGTAGCCGAGATCCCAACATCCGCCGTCGGCCCGCAGCACGATTTCTTTGCCCCAAGTGTTTCCCTGATCCCCACTCAGGCGCGCGCGGATGCCGAAGGGCTTGCGCCGGTGGCCGTAGGTGATTGCCAAGCGGCCGTCCTTCAACTGGATCAGGCTTGGCGGATTCTCCACCTTCAGCACGGCGCGACTCAGGAATTTCCAGCTCTTCCCGTCGTCGTGGGACACGTAAAGGTCGTTGCGTTGATTGTAGCGAATGGCGGTGAGAATGGTGCCATCGGTCAGCCGCACGGACGAGGGCATGATGGCGTAGTCTCTTTTCCATTTCGGCTCCGGGCAAACAAAGGACTCGAAATCCCAGGTCTTCGCCCCGTCGCGCGTCCGCACGCAAATGACCCGCCCCTCGAGTCGGTTCCGCTTTGCCGCGGTCAAAAACATCGTGAGATCGCGCGGGCCGTTGATCAGGTAATCCGTGCGCGCGGCGATGCCGGTTTGGCCAAAATCGGGCAGTCTGAACGGCCCCTCCCAGTGGTGACCGCGATCCAGGGAAGTATAGAATCGGGACTGTCCGGCATCCACACTGGTCATGCGCGCCGTGATGATGAAATCCGGGTTGGCGAAATCAATTCCGCCCGGGCAATCGGTCAATGTTTTTCCATCAGTCCCTGTGGGCACGCCGGCAACGAATTCACCGGGCGGTGGGCGGAGTCCTTCGGGCTTCTCGAGTCGCCAGGTTTCACCGCCGTCCAGACTGCGGGCCACGACGTGCTCCGCCGGCCGGTCGTAATCAATCGCGTGTTCATCCTTGCTGATCCGGTGGAAATAACCCACCTCGAAACCGACGAGAATTTCGTTGCCCCATGCCCACGCGCCGTGATTAGCGGGCCAACCAGCGAAGCGGCCAGTTTCCTGAAAGACCGTCACATGCTTGATCACCCAGGGTGGCGTTTGCGCCGATCCATGCATGGCGACCATCAGCAACAGGATGCCCGCCCCGCAAACCAAACCCAGGTGCGCGCGCCGGAGACTTTTCCGGTAACCGTCAATCAACGATCGGTCTTTTCGTCGCATTTGAATTTGGAGCGTGAATTCAGCTTCGATGAATTGCAATCTGAATTTGGTCGCAGTGGGTATTGCGGGGTTCACCCCCGGCGCCGGGGTTATGCTCGGGGCCGGCTTGCCCGCAGCGTGGCGGTTGCGGCACACTGCGGTCATGGCAAAATCATCTTTGCAGGGGACCTCACGGCGCAGGCAGTGGCTATGCTGCTTTAGCTTGGTGGCACCTTTAACTTTTTTCGCGGCACCGGATTCCGCCAGTCAAGCGGGGCAGGTTAAGCATCCGCCCGCCGCCGTTCCCGCTGTCCAGCACGTGTCGGTTTACGCGGTGCCGGGCCGCTTCGGGGGTTGGCCGGCTAATCACGGAATTTGGTCTTGGGGAAACGAAATTTTGGTCGGCTTCAGTCGCGGTTACTACAAAGACCTCGGCCCGGAACGTCACAATATTGATCGCGAAAAGCCGGAAGAACACCTGCTCGCGCGCAGCCTGGATGGTGGCGAGACTTGGGCCATCGAAAATCCTGCCGAACGCGGCGCCCTGATTCCTGCGGGCAGAGCTTTGCATGGCATTGCTCCGCCGGGATTGAAGGAGAAACCCTGGCAAGACTGTCCCGGCGGGATTGACTTCACGCATCCCGACTTCGCGATGACTCTTCGGATGACCGACGTCGACGTAGGGCCATCGCGATTCTACTACTCGACCAACCGCGGTCATCGCTGGGAAGGACCGTTTCGCCTGCCGCTGTTCGGCCAACGCGGTGTTGGAGCGCGCACGGATTACCTCGTCAATGGCCCGCGCGACTGTCTGTTGGTTTTGACCGCGTCGAAGCCAGATGGCGAAGAGGGCCGGCCTTTCTGCGCTCGCACCACCGATGGCGGATGCACCTGGAAGTTTGTCTCGTGGATCAACGAACACCCCAAGGGCTACGCGATCATGCCCTCGACAGTGCGGTTGAGCGATCGGGAATTGCTCACGGCAATTCGCTGCCGCGACGAAACAAGGGCGTGGATCGAAACCTATCGTTCGCTCGACAACGGTCAGCACTGGAAGCTCGACACCGTACCCGCGCCTGACCTCGGCGAGGGCAATCCGCCAAGCATGATCCGGCTGAAGGACGGACGCGTTTGCCTGACTTATGGACATCGCGCGAAGCCGTTCGGGATTCGCGCACGCTTGAGCCAGGACGGCGGACGCACATGGAAACGGGAAATCATCCTCCGCGATGACGGCGGCGGGCGCGACATCGGTTATCCGCGCACCGTCCAGCGCCCGGATGGAAAAATCGTCACGGTCTATTATTTTCACGACCAGCCGAAAGGAGACCGCTACATCGCCGCGACGATTTGGCAGCCCCACTTGCCGCCGGCTGGCAGGTAGCCGTCACGCTGTGCGCGCTGGCATTTTGAACCGTAACTCGCTTAGTCTATGCCCATGTTCAGATTCTTGGTTTTCGTCGCCTGCGTAATGCTCACCATCAGCGCTCGCGTGTCCGCCGCGGAATCGGCAGCCGTGAGCAACTCGATTCCTTCGAGTTTGCGAATCGCGACCTTCGATGTGGATGCCACGCCGCCCATCGGCTCGATGATGGCCTACGATCCCGTGACCAACCGCTGGGATCTCGGGCTGCGTGCGCGCGGCATCGTGTTGCTTGGAGCGGGTGAACCGATTGTGCTATGCGCGGTGGATTGGATCGGGATCGCCAATGAAGGGCACGATACTTTTCGCGATGCGTTGGCACGTGCGGCAGGAACATCGCCGCAACGAGTTTCCGTCCACGCCTTGCACCAACACGACGCGCCCGATTGTGATTTCTCCGCCGAGCGAATTCTGAAGGAAGCTGGCCTGGCCGCGCGGCAGTACGACAGCCACTTTCAGCGGCAGGCGATTTCCAATCTGGCAAGCGCCGTGCGCGAATCGCTGCCACGCGCACAACCGGTCACGCAACTCGGCCTCGGCGAAGCGCGGGTGGAGAAGGTCGCCTCCAACCGGCGCATCCTTGGCCCGGACGGCAAGGTCCGGGACACGCGCTGGACGGCCACCGTGGACCCAAAGATTCGCGCCGAACCGGAAGGCGTGATTGATCCGATGGTTTCGCTGGTGAGTTTCTGGAACGGCGAGCAGCCGCTGGCGGTGCTGAGTTACTACGCCACGCATCCACAGAGTTATTATCGCACCGGAATTCCCAATCCTGATTTTCCCGGCATCGCGCGCTTCTTTCGGCAATTGGCGGTGCCGGCGGCGTTGCATGTTCATTTCACTGGCGCGGGCGGCAACATTGGCGCCGGCAAATACAACGACGGCGCGCCGGAGAACCGCGTGGTGCTCGCCGAACGGCTCGCCGACGGCATGCGCCGCGCCTGGGAGAATACGAACCGTCAACCCATTGCCGCCGCGGACGTGAGTTGGAGCGTCGAGGCAGTGGCGCTGCCGCCTGCGAAACATCTTGCGCTTGAAAAGCTGGAAGCCCAACTCCAAGCCCGGGACCCGGCGTTCGCAACGCAGAATGGCGCTGCCAAGCTGGCCTGGCTGCGGCGTTGCAAGGCGGGCCACAGGATTGACATTACCTGCCTCAGTCTGGGCCGGGCGCGGATTTTGCATCTGCCGGGCGAAACCTTTGTGGAGTATCAATTGGCTGCCAAGGCGGCGCGCCCGGACTTGTTCGTTGCAGTGGCGGGTTATGGAGATTATGCACCCGGGTATGTCGGAACCGCCATCGCTTACGAACAGGGCGGCTACGAAACCAGCCCGCGCGCGTCCAACGTGGCGCCCGAAGTCGAGGACGTGCTCATGGCCGTCATCCGAAAGCTGTTGCCGTCAGCACCGTAAATCCGCGGTCGTGGCCGGTTAACGGTGACCGTATGACGAGAAAAACAGCGCGGGGGAAACGACTCGCTTCGCGATGGCGCGTCTGGCAGTTTAAGACTGAAACAGCAATATGAAATCGCCCTCCCTCGCCCTCTTGCTTTGCCTGATGGTTGGATTGACCCCGGCGCTGGCCGGCAATGGCATCCGCACCAACTAATTCACCGCGACCGCCTCCAGCGAGGCCGTGCTTTGACAAAAGCAAGCGCGCCAGAAACTCTTCGAACTGATGATGGTTGGCGCACAGTCGAAGCGTGTGCCCCTCGCCGCCAAAATCCTTCAGAGCGTCGAAGTGCCTGCGGGCGGGCGGGCCGGTGCGAAAAGCTTCCACTGTTTGAAGGTGTGTTTTCACCCCGGCGATTTTGACTACCATGATTCTGGCGTTTCCTTAAATTGCCGTGGTGTCACCACTCGTTGCGCGCCACTTCCCGCGGGCCGGATTGCCCGTGGCGGCGACCCAGCGCATCTGGATGGCGGCCGTGGGACAGGGCGCGATGCAATGCTCCTCGCTGCCGCACGTTTCGGGATGCACGAGCACCGCCACGCGGTCCTCGATTTCCAGCGACTTCGGCCCGCAGGCTTCCACACACGCGGCGCAACCCGTGCACAGGTCTTCATCCACCACCGGCAGCCATTTGAAAAATTGCGCGGCCATAAATTTTTCGCGCGTTGCCGCCAATGCAGTCGTCCACGGTTCGTTTTCAAATCACGGCGACAGCGGGCGGAAGGCGCGGATGCGGTAAAAGTACTGGCTGCCAGTTTGGTCGAAGCCGGCGTTGTCCGCTCCGGGCGACGGGAACGTGTAGTAATCCTCCCACGGATTGGCCGGCGCCAGGGCGGGCCGGCGCTGGATGCCGTAGAACCGTGTCGGCTTGCTGGTCCACCACAAGACCGTGTAAGTGGGCGTCGGATTGCCCCGGCTGAAGAAGGTGATGCGCAAGTTGTCATTCAGATCGAGCGGATTCGTGTCGGCCAGATACTCCTGCTGGTCGGTCTGGCCGTCGCCATCGGCATCGGAACTCGCGTTGGCCGTCGTCAGGTTGCCGAAATTGCTCCATTCCCACGCGTCCGGAATTCCGTCGCCGTCGCTGTCCGCGCCGCCGGCGATCGTGTCGGTCTGCACGTAGGCGACGGCGTTGCTCAGGCTGATCCAGCCACAGTTGGCGGACCAAGCGTAGCCGTTGAGAACGCCGGTGGCGAGGTCCACCTTGGGCGCGCCGGTGTTCTCGAAGTTGATCCAGCCGATGTTCGCGCCGTAGGCGTAACCGCGCAGATTGCCCAAGCCGTCCTGGTTCACGCCGTAATCGGTGCCGGAGTTGTTCTGGTATTGGATGCCGTTGGCGGGCGCGCCGCCGCCGAGGTGAATCCAGCCGACGTTGGCGGCGTAGATGTAGCCCGAGCAGACGTATTCGCCGATGACGGCGCCGTTGGCGGTGTCGCAGCGCCAATCCATCCAGCCGAGGTTGGCGCCGTAAGCGTAGTGGTTGACAGCGTTGATGGTGGTGGCCGCTTGGAGCCGGGCGGAAGGCGGAAGGCTGAGGGCTGAAAGCAGCGCGAACAGGACAAGTTTTGTTTTCATGGTTTTGATCTTTGGTGCGGGGTTGGATTTGTAAGTCATGAATTCCGTCAGGGCATGTTGTATTTGTAGGTGATTAGGTTGGTGCCGGCGGCCGCGTAACAGCCCGTGGCCACGGTTGCCTCAATGGCCCGGCCACTGGTGCGATAGCCTGTGCAAAAACTGGCGTTTTGGGCAAACAACGCTGACGTGCCACCGCTGCTGGAGCCGTAACAGTTCTGGGCGATGGTGGCGGAAACACCGATGCCAGTGCTGCTGGAGCCGTAACAATTGCTGGCTGTCGAGGCGTAAACTCCGGAGCCGGCGAGAGCTGATTCCCCACGGCAATCGGAAACCGCAGAGCCGTAAATCGCATTGGCGCCGCAATCCAGTGCCACCGACCTTGTGATGGTGGATGCCCGGATGCCAGTACCGCCCACCGTCTGCACGGTGCAGGACTCCACGAGGGTCGCATTGCTGGTGTAGTGCAGATAAATGCCATGGGTGAGACAGCCGGAAACGGAAACGCCTGAAACCCGTGTGTTGATTGGGGATGTGCCAGAATAATGGATGCCCGACAGGAAGCCCGGCCCATTGTAAACGCCGGCGTTGTTGGTCACACCTCCCCGGATGTGTCCGTTACCGATCGCGATGTCCCGCAAACCGCTGTTCAACAGAATGCCCACACCCGCGGCGGGACTGGCCGTGGAGGAAATCGTGAACCCGTTCAGGTCGAGCGTCACGCCGTTGGTGGCAATGGTGATGGCGTCGCCGCTGCTGACCGCGAGGTTGGCCGTCAGGTAATACGAGCCGGGTTGCGAAATGGTGACCGCGCCGGTGTTGGTGATGGCGGTGCGCGGCTCGATTTGCTGGAGCGTTTTCATCGTCGGCGCGGGTGCGCCGGGTGGCGTGAGGCTGCCTTGGGCCAGCAAGGAAGAAGGCTGAAGGCTGAAGGATGAAACCAGCGCGAGGACTGGCAGCGATGATCGAAGGTTGGGTAGCATTGGAGTTTTATGGGGGTTGATGTTGAAAACGCCCATCGCGGTATCAGTTTCGCAAGTTGGACCAGGGACTGGTGGACGCCGCGGCGGTGCCGATGGGGCCAATGTCGTTGCCCGCCGGGAAAATATAGGCGGTGTTCGTCGCCCCGCTCGTGTGGTTGCGTACCACCGTCCAGCCGGTGCTGAAGGAGGCGTTGTTGTTCGTGTTCACAAAAATGCCCTTGCCGGCCTGGTAGCGCACGAAGTTCCCCTCAATGTGGCCGTCGTCATAAAACGTCCGGATGCCGGCGAACCCGGCGTCTCCGGAACCGTTGTTGAGCTGACAGGAATTCTCCACCGCATGGCAGCCGTAGCCCAACGCAATGCCGTCGGCATCATTCTGGACTGCGCTGCACTGGCGGACTTGGGAGTAATTGTACACGTAGAACCCGCTGCCGGTGTTGTGGGCGGCGAGACAGCCTCGAAACAGGGAATACGGGCCGTAGAAACCATGACTCTGGTTATAGGACGAGGTGCAATGGACCACGACGCTACCGTCCACGACCTTGATGCCCTCGAGACGGTTGGCATGGGCGACACACTCGCTGATGAGGCAGGCGATGCTGGCTTCCAGCCCGGCGCCACTGTTGGTGGACACCGTCAGCCGGCTGAATCTTCCGCCGCGTAGCGAACCCTCCACCCCAACGACGTCCCCACCCCAATTCATGATGATGCCGTTAACCAA